>JAFAHB010000173.1 GCA_019237435.1 Vulcanimicrobiota bacterium | reverse complement strand
CGACGGGCGTCTATACCTGCACGAAATCGAGCAACAGCTGCACCGCGCTCACGAGCCCGGGCATGAGCTCGCTCGCCGGCGTCGCGATGGACAAAGCCGGCAACTGCTACGCCGACGCGTTTGACACCGGTGGCCACGTCGGCCTCTGGTACTATGCCGGATGCGCCGGAACGGGCACCGAGCTGACCAGCGCCAACGGCTTCAACGAGCCGTACTACGGCGGCATCTCGGTCGACAACAGCAACCACATCGCCACAACCTCGCTGTTCAACTCGTCGTTCAGCACCCCGAGCCTCGTGACGGTCTACTCCGGCTGCAGCACGGGAACGTGCACGGTGGTCGGCGGCCCCTTCACGCTGCAGGGCGAGAGCGTCTTCGGACACCTCGGACCGCGTAACGATCGGTTTGCAACGACCGACCTCACGGACAGCATGGCGGAAGTCTACACCTACAGCGGACGCGGCACGGGCCTGAGCTTCCTCTACAGCTTCAACAACGGCCTGAACTGCGCCACGAACGATTGCGAATCGGCAAACTACGGTCCGAGCTCGCCTCGGTAATCGTTCGCAACCGGTAAATCGGTAAAGACGGAATGGCCGGCGACAACGCCGGCCATTCTCACATCCTGAGCCTGTCGAAGGATCAATCGTCGCCGATGATGCTCGGCGGTTTGCCGCTCCAGCGCGCACGGCGATCGCGATCGATCCAATACGTGGCCGGCTCGCCGCCTTTGAACTTGTGAAACGACCGCGGCGCTTGCGTGTAGTCGAAAGCGTCCGATGCGGGATCGTTCGCGCGCGCGTCGCTCGCGGCCATGGGCGGCAGGCCAAAGTTGTCTTCGATGAAGCGCAGCACGCTCGACGTTTCGTATTGCACGTGCGTCACATAATCTTGCTTTGCGTAGGGTGAGATCATGATTAGCGGCACTCGAAAGCCGAGGCCGTCGTAGTCTTCGAGGACCGGCTTGACCGGGTCGAACCATCCGCCCCAATCGTCCCACATGATAAAGATTGCCGACGACTTCCAAAACGGGCTCTCGCCGACGGCGTTGACGAGCGATGCGACCCATTTCGGCCCACTGCCGCTATCGACGCTGGGATGATCGGAGTTTTCGTACGTCGGCGTGATCCACGTGATGTTTGAAAGCTTCCCGTTGCCGATATCGGTGAGGAACTGCGAGGGCGGATTGACGACGTCGGCCTTCCAATCGGGGCCATAGTAAATCTGCTTGTCGGATTGGTACGAGTTCCATAGGCCACCGTCACTGTTGATGCCGCCAGTGTAGAAGCGCCACGTCACGCCGGCGGAGTCGGCTTCGCTGCCGATCGTCGCATTGTTCATGCAGGTCGGCGTCTTCGGACCGAGTGTGCGTTTGTTGGTGAGCGTCAGGATCTCGTCACCCGAGCCGCCTTCGCATCCCCACGGCCCATACGGACTATCGACTCCACGGCTTGCGTACGCCGCCACGATGAACTGATGCGCAATGTAGCTGCCGTCGAGATTCGAGGCGAACATGCGATCTGCCAGCACGTATCGCTGCGCCATCTTCCAATACGGATCGACCTGCGTTTTCGGAACGTACGAATAGGGTGCGTTCTCGGGGGCGCCGGGGCCGGTCAGCTCCTTATCCCAGCCGTTCATCCTGCATCGCGTTCCGGGCAGTCTCCCGCGACCGTTGCACGCCTCGAAGAACGATTTGGAAAAGTGGTCGATGTCCCAACCTTCGTAAAGGTCGACCGGCTGGAGCACGATCTTGCGGCCTTTCGTGTCGTAGCCGTACGTTTGCGTCGTCGCGCCGGGATACCCCATGAAGAGATTGTTGAACGAGCGATTCTCCTGAACGATGAAGATGACGTGCTGAATCGGAGTGGTCGCTCGCCCTCTATGGGAGACTTGAGTTGCGTCATCCCGAGCGGAGTCGAGGGACGAGGGGCTCAGGATGCCATGACTGGAGGCTCCGCTCGGGGTGAGACTTGCGGTTGCGGCGCAGGATGCGAGCACAACGCTTGCAGCGATCGCCGCCACCCACCTAATCACCGTGACCGGTCCCGCGCGGCGCAACCCTTTGCGCCGCTCGATCGCGCGCGTTCCAATATGCCGGCGACAGCGCTCCGCGGAACTTTTTGAATGCTCGCGGCTGTTGCGAGTAGTCGAACGCGTCGGCTGCGGGGTCGCTGGCGCGAGCGTCGCTCTTGGCCATCGGCGGCAGGTTGAAGTTGTCTTCGATATAGCGTAAGACGCTCGAGGTCTCGTACTGTACGTGCGTCACGTATCCTTGTTTGGCGTACGGCGAGATGACGATCAACGGCACGCGAAATCCGAGCCCGTCGTAATCTTCTAAGACCGGCCGTACCGGGTCGAAGAATCCGCCCCAGTCATCCCACATGAGAAAGATGGCCGACGACTTCCAGAACTTGCTCGCGCCGACGGCGTCGACGATGGATGCGACCCAGGCCGGCCCGGCGTCCGGATTGACGCCCGGGTGATCGGAGTTCCCGAACGTCGGTGTGATCCACGTAACGTTTGCGAGCGTTCCCGCCGCGATGTCGGCAAGAAACTGCGACGGCGGACTGATCACGTCGGTGGACCAGTCGCGACCGTCAAAAATCTGCGAATCGGCCTGATACGACGACCAGAGCCCGCCGGATCCGTTGATCGCGCCGGCGTAGAAACGCCAGCTCACACCGGCGGCGTCGGCTTCGCTTGCGATGGTCGGATTATTGAAACAGGCGACGATGGATGGGCCGTAGGCCCGTTTCGCCGTGAGCGTCCCGATCGTATCACCGCTGCCGCCTTCGCAGCCCCACGCGCTATCGGGCGTATCGACCGCGCCGCTCGCATAGGCGGCGACGATGTACTGGTGCGCGATGAAGCTGCCGTCGAGATTCGACGCGAACGTGCGATCGGCAAGCACGTACTGCCGCGCCATCTTCCAATAAACGCCGACATCCTTGCGAACGACGTAAGAGTACGGAGCGTTCGCCGGAGCGCCGAAACTTGCAAACTCGTTGTTCCAGCCATCCATCCTGCATTTCGTGCCCGGAAGCTTACCGCGGCCGTCGCAGGCTTTGAAAAAATCCTGCGACGTATGCCCGAGGTCCCAACCCTCTGCGAGCGGCTCAGGCTGCAGCACGATCTTGTTTCCGCGCTCGTCGTAACCGTAGCCGCGAGTTTTCGCTCCGGGATATCCCAAAAACAAATTATTGAACGAGCGATTCTCTTGAACGACGAAGATGACGTGCTGAATTGGGGTGGTGCGCCGCCCCTCGACTCCGCTCGGGGTGACGCGGTTATAAGTTCCGCTCGGGGTGACGCGGTTATAAGTTCCGCTCGGGGCGACGCGGTTAGAAGTTCCGCTCAGGATGACAGGGTTTGCGCTGCAAGCGGCAACGGCCAACAGCGCTGCCAGCGAGGCGGAATGCTTGAACGGCACGTTCGCGGGGAAGCTCCTTTCGGGTGACCACGGCCTATTGGGCACTCGCTTCCGGCACCCTCCGGCAAGAGGACCGCATGCCGTCTGGGCCAATAGACACAAGCTTCATGCGTTTGATGAATGCTTGCTCGATGCTCGGTGTCTATGCCGCGCTCGCTTTGCTGTCGGGCTGCGCGAGCTCTGCGACGCCGCCGCTCTCGCAGCCCGGCGCAAATGCCGGCGCGTTCGTACCGAGCCGCGACGGTAGGCCATCGTGGATGGCCCGCGAGGCCGCGCGCAGCGATCTTCTTTACGTCTCGGACGTTGGAACCGGCGACGTGAACGTCTACACCTATCCGAAGGGAAAGTTGAGCGGCCAGCTGACCGGCTTCATGCGGCCGAGCGGTCTCTGCGTCGACCGGGCAGGCGACGTTTACGTCACGGATCTTTTCGCATCACAACTGCTCGAGTTCCAGCATGGCGCGACCACGCCGGTGCGAACGCTCAAGGATCCCAACGAAGATCCCGGCGACTGCGCCGTCGATCCTACGACCGGCAATCTCGCGGTGAGCAACGTGAGCACGCCATACAGCACCGGCGGCGACGTCGTGATCTTCGCCCACGCTAAAGGGCGTCCGCATGCATACCACGATCCCGCGATTTTCTACTATCAGTTCTGCGGTTACGACGGCGCGGGAAATCTCTACGTCGACGGCAGCGCGGGC
>JAFAHB010000054.1 GCA_019237435.1 Vulcanimicrobiota bacterium | reverse complement strand
TGCCTCGGCAATCTTGCGCATCGTCAGCCCGTCGAAGCCCTCTTCGAGCACGATCCGGCGCGCGGCCGCCAGCACTTCCTCTCGAAACTCGGCCTTTTCGCGTTCCCGGCGGTCGACTTTGGTCACCCACTCAGTATAGCCGAAAAGTTTGACAAAATGAACGCTAAGCGTAAAATGAACGCAGTTCACTGAACGCCGTTCAGGAGAGATCATGGCGGCTCCGAGCCCTAACGGCAAATTCCATGCTTCGTCCTTCGACAGCGCGCCTTCGGCGCGCGCTCAGGATGACATTACTGCGCCGGTGCGCGACGCACTCAGGGCGGCAGGGGCGCCCAGACCGGTCGTCGAGTACGGCAGTCGCCGGCTGCTGATCGTCGTCGCGGTCATGCTCGCCTCGTTGCTCGAGACGCTCGATTCGACGATCGTCAACGTCGCGTTGCCCACGATCGAGGGCAACATCGGCGCATCGATCGACGAGGGCATCTGGATCGTCACCGGCTACATCATCTCCAACGTCGTCGCGATTCCGCTCAATCCGTTTCTCACAAAGATGTTCGGCCGTAAAGCCTACTTCGTCGGTTGCATCGCGGGATTCACGGCAGCGTCGTTCCTGTGCAGCACGGCGCACGCGCTCGGCCCGCTCGTCGCATTTCGAATCTTGCAAGGCGCATTCGGCGGCGGCCTCATCGCGACGTCCCAAGTCGTGATGCGTGAAACGTTTCCGCCTGAGTCGATCGGCATCAGCTCCGCGCTCTTCGCGATGGCGCTCATCCTTGGCCCGGCATTCGGCCCGGTTGTCGGCGGTTATCTCACCGACAACCTCTCGTGGCAGTGGATCTTCACCGTCAACATTCTGCCGGGAGCCTTTGCGGCCGTCGTTCTCGGCGCGATGCTGCGCAATCCGGCACCGGCGCAGCGTTTGCGCATAGACTGGACCGGCATCGCGTTCTTGGCGCTCGGCTTGGGCTCGCTACAGGTGCTGCTCGATAACGGTGAGCGCAACGGCTGGTTTTCCGATCCGCAAATGCAGCTGGCCGGCGGCCTCGCGCTCGCCGGCTTGGCGTTGTTCGGTTGGTGGCAGTGGTGGGGCACGAAAAGCCCCGCCGTCGATCTGCACGTGATGCGTTTGCGAAGCGTCTCAACGGGATCGGTGATGGCGCTGGCGTTTGGCGCGCTCGTGTTCGCGCCGGCTATTCTCACGCCGCTTTACTCGTCGCTGATCCTGGGCTACCCGGCCTTCGACAGCGGCTTGTTGCTGATGTTGCGCGCTCTGCCGGTGGTCGTGCTGACGCCGCTATTTGCAACTATGGCCGAACGCGGCTTCAACGTGCGATACCTGATCGGTGGCGGCTTCGTGCTCTCGGCCGGAGCGCTGTATTGGCTGGCCACCTCGATGACGTCGAGCACGCCGTTCGGCGCACTGGGATCGGCGCTCTTCGTATCGGGAATCGGACAGTCGATGATCCTCGTGCCGTTGATCGTCGGAATCCTCAGCACCACGCCGGCCGAGCTCAACGGAAAAATCTCACCGATCATTACGTTGTGCGTTCAACTCGGCGGATCGATTGCCAGCGCCGTCGCAATCGCGATCTTCGACCGGCGCACCTCGTTTCACAGCGACATCTTAGGTGCGACCGTCAATTTGCAACACCTGGGGCTGATGGGACTGACACCGACAAGCGACACGCTGCACCGTATCTCGACTCTCGTCGCGCAAGAGGCGAGCACGCTGGGCTTCGCCGATACGATGCTGCTGGTCGCGGCGCTGGCTGCGGTGGTCGCGCCGCTGGCGTTCGCATTTCCTCGAGTGAGGTCAACGACATGAACGACGCAGTTACTCGTTTCGCCGGCGACCTCTTCGACGCCGGCATCGAAACGCGCCGGCGCGCGGTGCTTACGTTGCTCTACGATCGCGCGCTCAATGCGCGTTCACCAGAGTCGTGGAGGCGATTCTATCACGCGCTTTTCTCGGCACTGCGCCGCTTCTCGCACCAGGCTTCCGCGCCGACGTGGCGGTCACACTTTGCGCTCCGTTCGCTGCTGCGCATCCTCGAGGACGATCTCGGCTCGGTGCTTTTCGGCACCGGCGCCGCGAGCCGTTTGCGCGCGTCGATCGACGTTCCGCTGTATTTCCGGCCACCGGAAAGACCCGAAATGACTGAGCGCCGAAGCGACAGCGGCGCCGGAGCCAGAAGGCGTGGACTGGTGCGCTGCTTCGTAAGGCCGTCGAGAAGCGATGCGGCGAGCAATGCCGCGAGCGGCAACGACAAAAGCACGAACGAGAGCCAGAACACCAGCGCCTCGACGCCATAGCCACTATTTGACAACCCGAAAAATGAACTCATCGCTTACCCGACCCCAAGATCCCGTGCCGGCGGTTAAGGTTTCGGTCTGCCGACATGGCGCCACCGTAGCGCCGTCCAACCAGGGTCAAAGCCGCGGATCGTGGGGTTTTCGACGCTGGCTGGACGCGTTGACCCTACAATGCCGCTACGCCGCCAAATGGCCTAAAGCTCCAGGCCGGCGGTAACACGGGAGCTCGGGAGGGCATCATGAGGACTGCGAATCGAGCCGTGCACGTGCTGAGCATCTGCGCAGCCGCCGCCATATTCGCAAGCTGCAGCAGCAGCGGATCAGTCATAAACCCAACTCTCGGTGTGCGACGATCCGTTCCGTTACCACGTGGTGCCGGCTCTTATCCCAACCTCTATGTCGCAAACTACGGCGGTAACTCCGTGACGGTCTATGCTCCGGGTAGCACGTCAGTGTTACGGACGATCCGCGATGGCGTGGAGGTCCCTGATGCACTGGCGTTCGATAGCGCCGGGAATCTCTACGTTGCAAACTATTACGGCAATTACTACGGCACGGTGACGGTCTACGCTCCCGGCAGCACGTCCCTGTTGCGAACGATCTCTCAAGGCGTGAAAGCCCCGGTTTCGCTGGCGTTCGATGCCGCCGGCAATCTATATGTTGGAAACTGCATTTGTTACCAATATACGGACGTCACGGTTTACGCCCCGGGCAGCGGAACCGTGCTCCGAACGATCACGCAGGGCGTCGACTGGCCCCAAGCGCTGGCCGTCGACGGCGGCGGCAACCTCTATGTCGCAAATACCGGCAGTAACCCTAACTCGGTGACGGTCTACGCCCCGGGCAGCACGTCGGTGGAGCGGACGATCTCTGCGGGCGTGGGCGATCCGTTTGCGCTAGCGTTTGACCGCACGGGCAATCTCTACGTCGGAAACCACGGCATCAACAGCGTGACGGCCTACGCCGCCGGTCGCACGAAGCTACTGCGAACGATTTCCAAAGGCGTAAGCGGTCCCGGGCAAGGGCTCGCGTTTGACAATGCCGGCAGTCTCTACGTTACGAACTTTTTCAACAGCACGGTAACGGTCTACAGGCGGGGGCGTAACGTGCTCCGGCGCACGATATCACAGGGCGTGAACGGACCGAACGGGTTGGCTTTCGACAGCGCCGGCAATCTTTATGTCGCAAACTACGGCGGCAGTACCGTTACAGTCTACGCTCCGGGCCGTAAGAATGTCTTGCGGACGATAGCACAAGGCTTGGGCGAGCCTGCTGCGCTGGCGTTTGGGCCGTGATAATGCCACGCCGGTGGCCTCCACCCGGCGCCTAGCTAGACGAACGCGGCGTCAATCTCGAGGTGGAACGGAACCGCAGAAAAGCAGGCACGCGTCTCTTCGTCCGGGATCGCCGTTCGCATTTCCTCAAGCACGTTTTGAGCTTCCCGATACATTTCTCGCGCGCGCTCAACTTGGTTGGTCGCCGCACATGCACGGCCGGCTAACCAAAGAACGCGCGGCCGATACATTCTAGGATAGACTTCACCTAATGCCGTCATCTCGTGAAGAAGGTCGTCGACGCAACGCCAAGCATCATCGAATTTCGCAGTCGCTAAATAGGCTTGGGTAAGAAAGATCAGGGCATCATAAGCTGCCGAAAAAAAATTGTAGCGACGAAACTCCGGGATGACTTTCTCCAAGGTCTCGATCGCGGCTCCGAAATCACCAAGCATCACTTCGGCCTGCGCGGCCAGGGCGAGCCGGGCCAGCGACACCATATCGTCCGACAACTCCTTCGCACCTTGACAAATCTTCAGGCACAGGGCGTAGTCTCCACTCGAGAGCGCGAGCGACGCCATATTGGTGGTGTAGATTTCAAGAAGAGGGATCTCGCCGGCAGTTTCCGCGAGAGCACAGGCTCGCTCGGCGAGCCGCCTCGCTTCATCGAAGCAGCCGAGATCTGCCTCTAGACCTGCAGCATTCATCGAGGCTTGACCAAGGCCGTGCGGGTTTCCCAAGGTTTCAAACAAGCCGCACGCAAACGCGTAGTGCCGACGGGCGCCGTCAATGCGCCACATTGCGCCGGCTAACACTCCGAGCAGCGCGTGCCCCGATGCTTCCCCATAACGATCCCCTATCGAACGATGGAGCTCGAGCGCGACAACCGCCGCCGCCTGACCGGCTTCGTAATCTTGGCGTTTGATTGCAACTATGGCCCTAGTCCGCGCCGCCAGCGCTACGAGGTTGGCCGCTTCACTGTGTCTAGCGAGCTCGTCCATGCGATTCAGGCCTTCGGCGGCGGCGGCGAAGTCGAACAAATAGGCCGCGGTTTGACAGGCGACCCCTAGTGCGTTGATCTGGCCGGCAACTTCCCCGAGTCGCTCGTAAAGCGCTGCCGCAGACATGCTCGCTGTTCGCGCATCCCCATAAGAACCGATGCTCGTCTGGTATCTCGCGGAGAGTTCGAAGACGACGGCTTTCCAGTGATCGTCGGCGAGTGAGTTCGCCTGCTCGCCAAGCGCCCTGATCGCCTCATGCTCACCGCGGCGGTCGCCGGTTTCTTGTCTGAGGTTCGCTAAACGTTCTAATACACGGCACCGCGTCTGACTGTCCGCCGAGAACGTTTGGGATTGTTGCAGCTCGCGGAGATCGTGCTCTCGGGATTGTCGATTGCCCAGAGACCGATTGATCGCCTCACGCGCGAGGAGCAATTCACAACGGAGCGCATCGTCCTGCGGGGTCAAATCGATTCCGCGACTTGCCAGTTGCAACGCTTCCTGCTGAGCGTGCAGCAGGGAAGCCCGCTGGGCCGCTTTCAGGTATCGTTCCGCGGCGCGTTTCGAGTCACCGGCGAGGTCCCAGTGGCGCGCCAACTCGCTCAGGATGTCGTACAATTGAGGTTGGAGCACACGCTCGAGAATGCCGGCGAGGCGGCGATGCCACCGGATTCGCTTTCTGTTATCGATGCCGTTGTAGATCGTTTGTTGAACGAGGTGATGCGTAAACGCGAACTCGAATTGACCGACGGCGGTCTCGCGAACGAGGCGGTGGTCGAGCAATTCCGATAATCCGTCGAGGACCGCGTTTTCGTCGTATCCGGAGACTTCGCGGACGTACTCCATGTCAAAACTTGGACCCACGACGCTCGCGATCTCCACCAAAAGCTTCCCGGACGC
>JAFAHB010000099.1 GCA_019237435.1 Vulcanimicrobiota bacterium | reverse complement strand
CGATGCACGACCGCGGGCTGCGCGAGGTCGCCAACCCGTCGGAACTCTTTCTTGGAACGCGAGCGCAACGCCCGAGCGGCTCGTGCGTCGTCGCTTCGATCGTTGGGTCGCGCCCGGTTTTGATCGAAATCCAAGCGCTCGTCGGCGAAGCCGCATACGGCACCGCTCGACGGCTCGCCAACAACCTCGATCAGCAGCGTCTCGCGATGATCATCGCGGTGCTGGAGCGCCGCGCCGGCTTCGCGCTCGGGTCGCACGACGTCTACGCATCCGTCGCCGGCGGTCTGCGCATCGTCGAGCCCGCCGCCGACCTGGGCATCGCGCTCGCGATCGCATCGTCATTTCGCAACGTCCCAGTTCCGGCTACGACAGCCGTTTTCGGCGAACTCGGATTGTCGGGGGAAGTGCGCGCCGTCGGATCCGCCGAGCGGCGTAACGCCGAAGCGCGAAAACTTGGCTACACCGACGTAATATCGCCGGCAAACATAAGCGACGTCGCCGCGGCGATACGAGCGACGCTTGGGTAGTCCTCTGTTTGAGATCGTTCCGAACCTGTCCGAGGGACGCGAAGCGGCAACGATTACGGCCGCATGTGCGGCCGTTGAGGATGCCGGAGCGACGTTGCTCGACTGGAGCAGCGATACGGTGCATCACCGCAGCGTCCTGACGATCGTCGGCGACGCGACGCAGGTCGTCAACGCAGCGGTCGCACTCGCCGGCGTCGCGCGCGATCGGATCGACTTACGCGTCCATCGCGGAGTTCACCCTCGCATCGGTGCACTCGACGTGTTACCCTTCGTGCCGCTGCGCGGCGCGACGATCGAGAATGCGGTTGAACTCGCGCACCGCGCGGGGGCGTTGATCTGGCAACGGTACAGCGTGCCGTCGTTTTATTATGGCGCGGCTGCGCGACGGCCGGAGCGCCTGCAGCTGCCCGACATCCGACGCAACCTCGATTGGATCCCCGACGAAGGGGCCGCGCAACGGCACGTCAGCGCGGGTGCGATCGCAATTGGCGCGCGCGATATCCTGATCGCCTTTAACGTCGAGCTCGCGACGGCGGATTTGGCCGCTGCTCGGGAAATCGCGCGCACCGTGCGCGAACGTAATGGCGGCTTGCGCTCGCTTCGAGCGCTCGCGTTTCCACGCGGCGACGATCGCGTGCAGGTCTCGCTCAACATCACGGATTATCTTGCAACGCCACTCTATCGCGTCGTCGGGCTCATCGAACGGCTGGCGGAAGATCGCGGCATCGAACTTTTAGGCTGCGAGCTCGTCGGTTGCCTTCCTTGGGCAGCGGTCGAGTCGGCCGCCGCATATTATCTGGGAGTTACCAAGCTGTGACCTTCGCCGCTCGTCCTTCGACTTCGCTCAGCGCGAAGCTCTTGGTTGCGCTGCTCGCAATCGTTCCGCTCGCAGCGGGTGCGCAGAACGGGCCCGGTGACGGCGGGGTTTTCACAACGACCCTTCGCAACGGTCTGCGCGTCGTGGCCGTCGAGGACCGCGCCGCTCCCGTCGTTCAAACGTCGGTTTGGTACGGCTTCGGGTCGCTCGACGAAACGCCGGGCAAGACGGGCCTCGCGCACGCGCTCGAGCATATGATGTTTCGCGGAACGCCTGAGATCTCGGCGGGCGGGCTCGACGACATCACCGCGCGGCTTGGCGCGCAAATGAACGGCGAGACGAGTTACGACTACACACAGTTCTATTTCGAGATGCCGGCCGACAAACTCGACGTCGCGCTCTATATCGACGCCGACCGCATGCAGCATGCGGCTGTACGAGCGTCGGAGTGGGCGATCGAGCGCAACGCGGTTCTCAACGAAATCGACGGCGACGCAAGCTCGCCGTTCTTCAATCTGCTGTCGCGCGTTCGCGCGGCTGCATTTCCGGGCCAGCCGGCCGGACGCACGCCCCTTGGAAACCGCAGCGACGTCGCAGCCGCTACCGTCGCCGACATCGCGCGCTACTATCGGCAATGGTACGCACCGAACAATGCGACGCTCGTCGTTACCGGTGACGTCAACCACGCAACGGTCTTCGCAAAGGCAGACCGCTATTTTGGCGCAATTCCCTCGAAACGATTGCCGGCAAAGCCCAAGGCGAATCCAGCTCCGTCGAACGGGCAAACCGTCGAGGCGCAGTTTCCGTTTCCCTTTGAGATTCTCGATCTGGCCTACGCCGTACCCGGCGACACCCAACGCGGCGAGCCGGCGGTCAGTACGCTGGCAACGCTGCTGGAGAATCAACGGTCGCCGTTCTATCGCGCGCTCGTTCAGAGCAATATCGCCCTTGCGATCGAAGCGAACGCCGACACCCAGCTGCGCGGCGGATTGCTTCACGTCTTCATCGTGCTCAATCCAGGACACAGCGCGAGCGAGGCCCAAGCGGTCTTTCAATCTGCGCTCGAGTCGGTGCTGCACAACGGCTTCGACCCCAATCTCGTTCTTGCCGCCAAGAATCTGACGATTGCCGAGCGCCTCTATTCAGCCGATTCGATCGACGGCATCGGCGATTTGGCCGGCTACACGTACGGCATCGTCGGCGAAAAGATCGCCGACGAAGACGCGCGACTGGCAGCGCTCACCGGCGACGATCTGCTGGCCGCAGCGCAAAAGTATCTGAGCCGGCCTACGGTAGTGGGCCACTTGACGCCCAACGAGCAGCCGCCGCGCGGCAACTCGCAAAAGACAGATGCGGCAGCGAGCGACGATTTCTCCAGACGGGTCCCCAATGGGCCCATCGTCGAGCCCGTCTGGATCGCGCGAGCCGTGCGCACGCCGACGTCGGCGCGCAGCTCGCTCGCACCGGTTGAGTTCACGCTTGGAAACGGCGTGCACGTCATCGTTCAGCGCAAGTCGGACCGACCGACGTTCGTACTGCGGGGCAAGATCGCGGCTTCGCCGGCTTTTCAACCACCCAGTCAAGAGGGAATCGAACGTTTGGCATCCGCCGTTGCGGATTACGGCAGCGCGAACTATCCTTTTGCGACTAAGCGCAAGGACACGGACGAGATGGGTGCCTTTGTTTCGACGGGTGCCGAGTTCTCGGCGCAAGGCCGCGCCGGTGATTTCGAACGTATCGTCGCCATCATCGCCGACGGCGAGTCGCATCCGACCTTCGCCGATCCCTGGCTCGACATCGAGCGATCGCAACTGAGCAATAGCCTACAGTCGGAATCGAGCATCTCGGGCGTAATGATCGATCGCGCGTACGACCGGCTTCTGCTCTCCGGTGACGATCCGTCGCTGCGGCAGCCCACGCCGCAAAGCGTCGCCTCGATCACGCGCGCCGACCTGATCGCCTATACGCAGCGTTACTGGCGACCGGATCTCACCACCGTCGCCGTCGTAGGCGACCTTTCGCCGCAGCGCGTGCG
The DNA here is from genome assembly GCA_019237435.1 of Vulcanimicrobiota bacterium. Lineage (GTDB taxonomy): Bacteria > Vulcanimicrobiota > Vulcanimicrobiia > Vulcanimicrobiales > Vulcanimicrobiaceae > Cybelea. The sequence goes on along the minus strand of JAFAHB010000099.1, from coordinate 6,381 downwards.
CGCAGCGTTGGAGTCCGCCTTCGGCAGTTGGCAGAATGACGGGCCTAAACCCAATCCTCATTTGATGCCGATGCCGCCGGCTACGAGCGGCCACGACTACATCGGCACCGCGGCCAATCAAGTCTATATTCGTCTCGGTCAACCGGCGCTCTCCCGGGCCAATCCCGACTACGACGCGTTCCTGGTGATGAACCAAATTCTCGGCGGCGCGGGTGCGTTCGAGTCGCGTTTGTGGCAAGAGCTGCGCCAGAAGCGGGGGTTAGTCTACAGCGTGAACAGCTCGCTGGATGCCGGCGCCGATCGCGGCGATTTTCGCATCGAGCTCAACGCATCGCCGCAGCGCGTCGTCGAAGCGGTGCAGTTCGTCCGGGCGGAGCTCCAACGGCTGCGCGACGAACCGGTTTCAACCACCGAGCTGCAAGAGGCCAAGGTTAGGCTCGTCAGCAACGCGCTGCTCGAGGAAGCGTCGTCCGCGGGACAGGTGAAGCAGCTAATGGATATTGCAGCCAACGATTTGCCGCTCAACTATTATGCCACGCTCAACGAGCGCTTGTCGCGGATTACTGCAGCCGACGTGCAGCGCGTTGCACGAGAATATCTACACCCTGAACGGCTCGTCGAGGTCTACGCCGGCCCATCGGGACCATGGTCGCAACGATCGATATGATCGAAACGATCGATCCCACGACCGGCCGCGTGCTGGAGCGCTTCGCGCCGATGGACGACGGCCAAATCAATGCAAAGCTCGAGGCGGCCGCGCGAAGCGCGTCGAGTTGGGCAGCCACGTCATTCGATCAGCGCGCGGCGCTTCTGCGCGCTATCGCGCAGACGTTGCGCCGCGAACGCGACCCGCTCGCCGCAACCGCCGTGCGCGAGATGGGCAAACCGATCGTGCAGGCCCGCGCCGAAGTGGAAAAATGCGCGTGGGCGCTCGACTATTTCGCAGAAAACGGCGCAGCAATGTTGGCACCGCAGCCGGCGCCTTCGGCGGCCGCACGCAGCTACGTCGCGTTTCGCCCGCTTGGCGTGCTGCTCGCGATCATGCCGTGGAACTTTCCGTTCTGGCAAGTAATTCGGGCTGCCGCGCCGGCCTTGATGGCCGGCAACACGATGCTGCTCAAGCACGCGGCGAACACGACGCGCTGTGCGCTCGAGCTCGAGCGCGTCTTTAGCGAGTCGGGCGCGCCCGAGGGCGTCTTCGGCGCGCTGATCGCGCGCGGCGAGACCATCGACAAGCTCATCGCCGATCCGCGCATCGCGGCGGCGACGTTGACGGGTAGCGAGCGTGCCGGCGTTGCCGTGGCGAGCGCCGCGGGCGAGGCGCTCAAGAAATGCGTGCTCGAACTCGGCGGCTCGGATCCGTTTGTGGTGTTCGACGACGCCGATATCGAGGCGGCCGCGCAAACTGCGGTGACCGCGCGTTTTCAGAACAACGGCGAGAGTTGTATTGCCGCGAAGCGGTTTATCGTTGAGGGGGGCGCCTACGACCGATTCTTGGAGCGCTTCGTCGAGCTCGCCGGCGCTCAGATCGTTGGGGATCCAATGGAAGAGCGCGTGCAGCTTGGGCCGTGTGCCCGTGAGGACCTGCGCGCGAGCGTTCACGAGCAAGTTGAGGCGACCGTCGAGCGAGGCGCGCGCCTCGCGCTGGGCGGCAAGTCGCTCGATCGCGAGGGCTTCTTCTACGAAGCGACCATCGTAGCCGACGTGGTGCCCGGCATGCCGATGTTCGACGAGGAAGTTTTCGGACCGGCCGCCGCCGTGATTCGCGCGAACGATCGCGAGCGCGCCGTGGCACTGGCCAATGCGTCGTCGTTTGGATTGGGCTCGAGCCTGTGGACGCGTGACGTCGCAGCTGCGGAGCGTTTTGCGGGGCAGATCGAAGCAGGCGCGGTTTTCATCAACGGCATGGTCGCGAGCGACCCGCGCCTACCGTTCGGCGGTGTCAAGCGCAGCGGCTACGGCCGCGAACTCTCGACGTTCGGAATCCACGAGTTCGTGAACATTCAAACGGTCTGGATCGGCGGCGCGCAGAGTGCGGACGCTGCGCCCGCGGAGTAATCTTGATTGGCAAGCGGGCGCGCCGGGCAAGACTTCGACATGGCAACCAAACATCGGTATTCCAAGAAAGAGCATCGCCAAGTCGAACATATCAAGCAGAGCGAAGAGGCGCGCGGCTTCTCAACCGAAGAAGCCGAATCGATCGGGTATGCGACTGTGAACAAACAGAACCCCGGCAAACATCGCTACACGGCAAAAGAGGAGCGGCAAGCCGAGCACATCATGGAGTCGGAAGAGGCCCGCGGCAAATCGCCCGCGGAGGCAAAACGCATCGGTTACGCGACCGTCAATAAGCAGAGCCGTTAGATCGCTGCTCTCGGGTATCGGGGCCGCTGCCGCCGCGCTATCCCGGCCGATCGACTTTGGGTCACGCGGGCTGCCATTTAAAACCAGCGCGCTTCAACCACGCCCAGCCGGATGGAAACGCCCGCCGGACAGAAGGTCGCGACAGCGACTAGATCTTAAGGAGCGTGCGATGACCATTTTTGAACGCCTGCGACAGTAGTTCGGTCGAGAGCAATCCTCGCGAAACTATGAAGAACTTCTGAAGAGCGACTAAGGCGTCCCTCGACTCCGCTCGGGATGACGCAGCTATGGGGTCACGACGCGGCAATACTCGGCGATGCGGTTTATGCCGGCTGCCACGCGATCCGGCGATGATACCCAGCTCAGCCGCAGCCAGCCTTCCATGCACTCACCGAAGGCAATTCCGGGAATCGCAACGACGTCATACCGTTCGATTAGCTCTTCGGCGGCGTTGCGCGATCGCGATCCGCTGGGCAGCCGAACGCAGGCGTAGAACGTTCCCTCGGGCGTAATATAGCGCAACCCACTGTGCGCCAGCGCTTCGAGCAGCGCGACGCGCCGTTCGCGATACCAATCGGCGTGCTCCTCCAAGCCGCCCGGGCTCTCGAAGACGTGCAGAGCGACGCGCTGCGCAAAGGTATCGGCGCACGACGTCACCCACGCATGCACCTTGATGGCCTGTTCGATGAAATCGGCCGGCCCGAGCAACCACCCCAAACGCAAACCGGTGAGCGCATTGCTCTTGCTGAGCGAATTCGTCACGATGGTATGCGGATAGATTCGCGCGAGCTCGGCAACGTCGTCCACGAAGCTCTGCTCTCGATAGATTTCGTCGTGAATGATCCAGACGGGTTCACCTGCGCGGCGCTCCAACGCGCGGGCGAGCCGTTCCGCCGCAACGGACGAGATAACGCGCGCCGTGGGATTGCAGGGCGAGCAGACGACGATCGCCCGCGTGCGCTCGCCCACCGCTGCGGCGATGCGCTCGGCATCGACACCAAAGTCGTCCTCTTCGCGCATGGCGACGCGCGCAATCGGTACGCCTTCCAATGTCGCCATCTTTTGATACGACGGAAAGCAGGGCTCGACGACGAGCAGCTCGTCACGCGCCGGATCGAGCAGCGTCTTGATCGCAACGTACATCGCCTCTTGCGAGCCGACGGTGATACAGACGTTTCCGGCCCCCGCCATCGCCGGGTACGCATAATGGCGCGCCACGGCGTCGCGCAGCGCCGCATCGCCGGCATTCGGCGTGTATTTGACGCCGCGTTCGGTGACGTAATTCATCGCGGCATCGAAGTGCGCGCGGTTCGGCAAGAGCGACGGCTCGCCGAGGCCAAGGTCGATCGAGCTGCTTCGCTTCCGGCTGGAAACTTCGCGAATCAGCGACGGCGCGATCGCGCGCACTCGTGGATTCATACGGCAACGCCGTGCTCGCGCAAAGCGGCGTTGAGCGACGTCTTCCGGTCGGTCGAAGCATCGCGCGTCCCGACGATCAAGGCGCAGGGCGTGCCGAACTCGCCGGCGGGAAAGCGCTTTGGTTGCGTTCCCGGGATGACGACCGCGCGCGCCGGCACACGCCCTCTGATCGTTACTACTTCGCTCCCGCGCACGTCGAGAATCGGCGTGCTGGCCGTCAGCACGACGCCGGCGCCGACGACCGCTTCACGTTCGACCTGCACGCCTTCGACGACGATGCAGCGCGAGCCGATAAACGCCCCGTCTTCGATGATGACCGGCGTTGCCTGCGGCGGCTCGAGCACCCCGCCGATTCCGACGCCGCCGGAGAGGTGCACGGCTTTGCCGATTTGCGCGCACGATCCGACGGTCGCCCACGTATCGATCATCGTCTCTTCGCCCACGTAGGCGCCGATGTTGACGAAACCCGGCATCAGCACGACGCCGCGTCCGAGAAAACTTCCATATCGCGCCACGCCGGGCTTGACGCAACGCACGCCATGTTTTCGGTAGTCGTGCTTTATCGGCAGCTTACGATTGCGCCGCGTGAAGTACAGCAGAATCGCTTGCTTTACCCAAGCGTTCGTAACCCATTGGCCATCGCGGGGCTCGGCAACGCGAAGCTCGCCGGCATCGAGCAGAGCGATGACGCGGTCGACCGCACGCCCGTCTCTGCCGCGTATATCCGCATCTCCAGCGGCCAGAGCGGCGGTCTGTGCTTGCAGTTGTTCTACCGTCACGCGCGGAAGCTACGGCGTCAGGCAAGCCCGCCCCCGCGTATTATAAGGAGGCTCCATGCCCAACTCCCCCGCCGACGAACAGCGAATCAATGCGATCCGGTTCTTGGCCGTCGACGCCGTCCAGAAGGCCCACTCGGGCCATCCCGGCATGCCGATGGGCGCGGCCGCGATGGCATACGCCTTGTGGACGCGCCACTTGCGCTTCAATCCGAAAGATCCGCAGTGGCTCAATCGAGATCGCTTCATCCTCTCGGCGGGACATGGGTCGATGCTGCTCTACGCGTTGCTCTATCTCACCGGCTACGATTTGACGCTCGACGACATCAAGAGCTTCCGTCAGCTCGGCAGCAAGACGCCGGGACACCCTGAAGTCGAGCGCACACCCGGCGTCGAGGCAACGACCGGGCCGTTGGGGCAGGGTGTCGGCAACGCGGTCGGGATGGCGATCGCCGAAGCGCACTTGGGCGCGGTCTACAATCGCGACGATGCCGCCATCGTTGATCATTTCACCTATTGCATCTGCGGCGACGGCGACCTGATGGAAGGCATCAGCCAGGAAGCCCTCTCGCTCGCCGGTCATTTGAAGCTCGGAAAGCTGATCGTTCTTTACGACGATAATCTCGTGAGCCTGGCGGGCCCAACCGACGTTACCCTTACCGACAATCCCGTCGCGCGCTTCGACGCAAGCGGTTGGCACACGCAGTTCATCGACATCGATCACGGTAACGACGTCGCGGCCATCGATCAAGCGCTCGTCGTCGCCAAGAACGTTACCGATCGTCCTTCATTCATTGCCGTGCGCACGCACATCGGCTATGGCTCGCCGCGCCAAGACAATTACCTCGCTCACGGCGAGGCGCTCGGGCCCGAAAACGTGCGCAAAGCAAAAGAGGAGCTGGGCTGGCCGCTCGAGCCCGACTTCTACGTGCCCGACGACGTGCTCGCGTTTTATCGCGACGCCGGCGCGAAAGGCGCGGATCTCGAAAAGCAATGGCAGGCAACGTTCGACGCATGGACGCGCGCGAACACCGGTCTCGCTGCGCAACTGGAGCGAGCCTTGCGCCGCGAGCTTCCCCCGAACTTGCCTTGGCCGAGCTTCACACCCGAGAACGGAAGCGTCGCGACGCGAGACGCGGGCGGCGCCGTGATGAACGCGATCGCCCTGTCGCTGCCGGAGCTCGTCGGCGGCTCGGCCGATCTCGACCCATCGACGAAGACATATCTCAAGAATTGCGGCGATTTCGAGCCGGGCAACTATGCCGGACGTAACATCCACTACGGCGTGCGCGAACATGCGATGGCGGCCTGCACCAACGGCATCGCCTTGCACGGAGGCTTGCTGCCGTTTGCAGCAACTTTTTTCAACTTTGTCGACTATTTGAAGCCGGCGTTACGTCTGGGCTGTTTGAGCGGGATTCACTCGGTCTACGTCTTCACGCACGATTCAGTCTTTCTCGGTGAAGACGGCCCCACCCACGAACCGATCGAACAACTTGCCACGCTACGCGCAACGCCCAACTGCTACGTCATTCGGCCGGCCGATTCACTCGAGACGCTGGAAGCATGGAAGATCGCCGTCGCACCAAAGGATGCTCCCTACGTTCTCGTCCTCACGCGCCAGAAAGTGCCGTTCTTGGGTGAGCGCGATGCCGCTGTAAGCAAAGGTGCGTACGTGCTCGCCGATGCGGAAGGCGGCTGCCCCGATCTCATTTTGATCGCCACGGGCTCGGAAGTCTGGCTGGCGTCCGACGCCAAGAAAATTCTCGACGGCAAAGGAATCGAAACGCGCGTCGTCTCGATGCCCTGCTGGGAGCTCTTC
>JAFAHB010000031.1 GCA_019237435.1 Vulcanimicrobiota bacterium | reverse complement strand
TGCCGATGCGCACCAGCGCATTCTTTCCGTGGAACGTCTTGGTGGTTCCGGCCGGAAACGTACCCTCCATGCTAACACTGCCGTCAACGGTGACCCTGAGCCACGAGGGCGCGGAGAGCACCAAAGCAAGCGTGTTTGATCCGTCGGCGACGCCGAGGACGGGCTTGGCCGTCGGCAACGGGCTTTCCGAAGGCGAGGCAAGCGAGCCTGTCGTTTCGGCAACCGTCGCCCCGGTCGACGGCTCGGTCGCCGTAGTTTGCGAACCGTGCAACGTCAGCTCGTTATAGACGACAAAGGCGATGAGAAGCACCGCCACCACGGCCGCGATCCAAACGAGCGACGAGCCGTGTCGCGCAGCCGGGCGCGTTGCGGGCTCGCCTTCGGAAGCCACGATCGAGGCCGGCACGGCAGGCTGCGCTCGGTTGAACGCGGCGACCGCTTCTTCGGGATCGAGGCCGAGAAATCGCGCATACGTGCGAAGGAAACCGCGAATGTAAACCGGCGCGCCGATCGTTCTCCAGTTTTCGTCTTCAATCGCGGCGAGATAGACGGAGCGGATGCGAATCTGTTCGGCGACGTCGGATAGCGAAAGGCCCCGGGCTTCCCGTGCCGCGCGAAACCGCTCTCCCAGCGCGTCGGATGCTCCTGGCATTGCGCTTTGAGTTAGCCCCGTCTAAGTGTTATCCTGTTCCACATCACATGGCAAAAGAACGCGTGATCGCTGCGATGAGCGGCGGCGTCGATTCGGCGGTGGCCGCCGGTCTCTTGGTAGAAAGCGGCTACGACGTCGTCGGCATTACTATGAAAATGTACGCGCAGTCGCGGCCCGCGCACGCCAAGAGTTGTTGCGGCGTCGACGACTTCGACGACGCACGCCGCAGCGCCGCGCTGCTGCACATTCCGCATTACGTACTCGACTTCGAAGAAGTTTTTCGCCGCAACGTGATCGAGCGCTTCGTTAGCGACTACGTGGCCGGCCGCACGCCGAATCCGTGCGTTTCGTGCAACAACTTCGTCAAGCTCGGCACGCTCGCTCAATATGCCGATCGACTCGGTGCGCGCTACGTCGCCACGGGTCACTACGCCCGCGTCGAGCATCGAGAAGACGGCCCGCATCTCTTTCGCAGCGATCACGCGAAGGATCAAGCCTACGCGCTCGCGCAGCTCGCGCCGGAACAGCTCGCACGGCTGCTGCTTCCGCTAGGCGATTTCGACAAAGCAACGACCCGCGCGCACGCGCGACGGCTTGGGCTTCCGGTCTACGACAAGGCCGAGTCGCAGGATATCTGCTTCGTCGAAGGCGGCGACTATCGCGCGGTGCTCGCACGCCTGCATCCGCAAGTCAATGCGCCGGGAGCGGTCGTTTCAGCGGCCGGCGAACGGCTCGGCGAGCACGCCGGCGTCGCGAACTACACCGTCGGACAACGCGCGAAGCTTCCGCCGAATAGCGACGGCGCGCGCTACGTCACGCGCATTGATGCGACGAGCAACACCGTAGTGGTCGGTCGCGAGGACGAGCTGCTTTCGAGCGAGCTCGAGGCCGGCGAGCTCAATTTGATTCGCCCCGGGCGATTCGCAGCCGACGCAACCCCGGTGCGCGCGATGATTCGCTATCGCGCCGCGCCCGCATTCGCGTCGGCAACGGTGCGCGCCGACGGCACGCTGCATTTGCGATTCGAAAAACCCCAACGCGCGATTACGCCCGGTCAGCTAGTCGCATTGCTCGACCCCGATACCGAAGAAGTTCTCGGCGCTGCGACGATACGCGTGTCATCCTGAGCGGAGTCGAAGGACTTCCGTGTCATCCTGAGCGGAGGCGCGGAGCGCCGAAGTCGAAGGACGCGCCTTTACCGCGAGGCGCTCTCCGGTACAGCGCGCAAGCGCGTGAATCGCCTCCCAATCGTCGGCGACGAGCGTAAGCTTCTTAGCTCGAGACCAGCCCTTGAGCTGCTTCTCCCACCGAATCGCATCCCACACTTCCGCGAACTCTGCGACATGAACGGGCACGACCGGACGGCGCGTAAAAGTGTAGCATTTAGGATCCGAGCCGTAGTTGTGTTGAGCTACGCGAAACTCGGCGTTGTTCGTAATGCCGACATAGAACGAACCATCCGCGCGGCGGACCATATACACGAAATAAGTCTTCATGCCACTAGTCTGCGGCATCAGTCGAGGCTGTCTAGCGCGCCCTTCGACTTCGCTCCCTGCGGTCGCTCCGCTCAGGATGACAGGGCTGGGCCGGCTAACGCGATGCGGAAGCGCAAAGCATCGCTATCGCTGTGCGCGCCCTTGTCAATTTTTTCGACCAGCACGCCGCCGTTCGCGTAAACGACGCGCTGCGACGGGATGTTATCCGCGTTGGTGACGATCTCCACATAGGCCAGCCCTTCCTTTCGAGCATCGGGGAGCATTAAGCGAAGCGCTTCCGTGGCATACCCTCGCCTGCGCTTCCATGTCACGACGCTGTAGCCGACGTGGCCTAGGCACCATGGCGGAAGCTCCTCCGTTCCGGGTTGCCAACGAAGGCTGATGCTACCCGAAAACTCGCCGTCCCACATCCAGCGCACGAAGCTGGGCAATCGTGGCACGAACGAACCGTCACGGAGAGAAATCGGATCTCCTTCTGCTCGACGGTCGTCCAGGAGCGCGAGAAACCGCGACGCGTCGCGCTCGATCTTTGCGAGTTCTTGCTTCGATCTGTCTTCGTGGGTTACGGGCGAGTACCCGCGTTGTAATGCGGCGACGTAGCTTGAGAGATGCTCAAAGGATGGCTTGACGAGGTTCACCTGCGGTCCTTCGTCCTTCGACTGCGCTCCCTCCGGTCGCTCCGCTCAGGATGACACAGTGGGGGTCGCTCCGGTCAGGATGACACGGCGAGCGCGACGTCGTTGCGAGCGTTCCAGTACGTGTCGCGGATCATCGGCGTAAAGCCGGCGTCGATGATGATCTTTTCGATGTCGCGTCGCGACGCTTCGTTCGTGCTGCCGGCGTCGTGCACGACTTGTTCCTCGATAATCGTGCCGCCCATGTCGTCGCACCCGTAAAAGAGCGCGAGCTGCCCCATCTTGAGACCGGGCGTCAGCCACGAAGCTTGCAAGTGCGCGAAGTTGTCGAGGTAGAGCCGCGAGATCGCGAGTACGCGCAAGTACTCTAATCCCGTTGCCTCTCTGCCGCGCAGCGGCGTTTTGAACGGAACGTAGTACCACGGAATGAAAGCAGTGAAGCCGCCCATTTCGTCTTGGAGCTCACGCAGCACGTGCAAATGCTCGATCCGTTCCGCCGGCGTTTCGATCGATCCGAACATCATCGTTGCCGTCGTCGGCATGCCGAGCTGCTGCGCTTCGCGCATCACGCCGAGCCATTCGTGCGGCTTGACCTTGCGCGCGGAGATGCGTTTGCGGACGCGCTCGACGAGGATCTCGGCGCCGGCGCCGGGCAGCGATTTCATGCCGGCCGCCTTCAAACGCACCAGGACCTCGCGCGTGGGAATATTTTCCACCGACCCAAGCCCGACGATTTCCGAGACCGAGAGCGAATGGAGATCGGCCTGCGGATATTCGCGGCGCACACGCCGGAAGAGCGTTTCGAACCAATCGATGCCGAGCTCCGGATTTACGCCGCCCTGAATCATGATCTGCGTCGCGCCTTGGTCGACCGCGTGCTTGACCCGCTCGAGCACGTGGTCGTGCGACATCGTGTAGCCTTCCCTATGGTGCTCGGGCCGGAAGAACGCGCAGAAGCTGCAATGGACGTTGCAGACGTTCGTGTAGTTGATCGTCGTGTCGATCACGTACGTCACGACGTCGGGCCGATGCATCCCCATGCGGCGCGCATGCGCAGCCGCACCGAGGGCATGAATGTCGGCCTCGTTGTAGAGCCGTACGCCCTCGTCGAACTCGAGCCGGCCGCCTGAAGCGGCGCGATCGAGCAGATTAACTAGCGACGGCACCGACCGTCTCCGGCAGCTCCGGCAGCGATACGATTGCGCCGATTGCGAGGAGCTCGCGACAGTAGGCCGCCAACCCGCTCTGCGCCGCAGCGTGCAGCGTGAAGTTCAACTTGCCGTAATAAGTCTCGTAAAAGCCCGTTCTGCGCGGAATCGCCGCTTGCGCGAGCGCGATGACCTGTTCGCTATGCGAGCGCGACCAAGTGTATGAATCCGTGAGCGCGTGCATGCAAGCACCAACCGCAGCTGCGTCGCGATCGTAGACATCGCGGCGCGCGGCCCAAACGGCAAAGACCGTCTGGCGGCCGGTCCACTCGTGCCACAACTTTCCAAGATCGTAAACGGCGCCGGCAGGGAAGCTTTCTATCGCATCGATTGCCGAGTCGCC
>JAFAHB010000009.1 GCA_019237435.1 Vulcanimicrobiota bacterium | reverse complement strand
GCATCAGCTCGGAACGGCTTCGCTTTTACGAGCTTACCGAATCCGAGCGTCCCCACTACGCTCGCGCCGGCGTCGACGTGGAGTACCTCTTTCCATGGGGATGGGGCGAGTTGGAATCGATCGCTCACCGGGGGACGTACGATCTCGATGCTCACATCGAACTATCCGGAAAAGACCTGCGGTTCTTCGACGAAGCGGCAAAGACGCATTATACGCCGCTCTTGATCGAAAGCTCGGCGGGCATCGATCGCACGGTCTTGACGTTCATGGTAGACGCATACGAGCGCGAGCGCAGCGTCGACCCGAACGGCAAGGAGACGGAACGGACGGTTCTCCGGTTCAACCCGCTCATCGCGCCCGTTCAAGTAGCGATCTTCTCCCTAGCGCGTAACAAGCCCGAGCTCGTGGAGCGTGCGCGGGCCATCGAGACGGCGCTGCGGCCGTCTTTCCGAACGCAATACGACGAAGGCAACATCGGGCAGCTCTATCGGCGGCAGGACGAGATCGGCACGCCCTTTTGCATCACCGTCGACTACGAAACGCTCGCTGACGGCAGCGTTACCGTGCGCGATCGTGACACGATGCGCCAAGAGCGCACCGGCGCGCAGACGCTCGAAAGCTACTTGCGGGAGAGACTGAAACGATGACCGTGCAAGCCGAGCCCAAGACGAAATACGTCTACTTTTTCGATCAGGGCCAACAGCTGCGCGATCCATCCGATCCCAACGCGATGCGCAACATTCTGGGCGGTAAAGGCGCCGGGCTTGCCGAGATGACCGCTGCCGGGCTGCCCGTCCCCTCCGGCTTCACGATCACCACCGAAGCGTGCCTGCGTTTCTACGAGACCGGCGGTGTCTATCCCGAAGGTTTGCAAAGTCAGATCGACGCGGCGATGCGCGAGCTCGAGCAGCGAACCGCCAAAGGTTTCGGCCGGCTCGAGAATCCGCTGCTGGTTTCGGTACGAAGCGGCGCGCGCGTCTCGATGCCCGGTATGATGGATACGATCCTCAACCTCGGACTCAATGATGCAACCGTCGAAAGCCTCGCAAAGCTTACCGCGAACGAGCGCTTCGCGTGGGATGCGTATCGCCGATTCGTCATGATGTTCGCAAACGTCGTGCTCGGCGTGAGCAAGGAGCACTTCGAAGAGGAGATCGCGGTCGTGAAGCGATCGCTCGGCGTCCGGACCGATGCCGATATAGACGCGCAATCGTGGAAGGCGCTGGTCCATCTCTTCAAGCAGGTCGTGCGAGAGCGCACCGGCCGGGACTTTCCTCAAGACGTCCACGATCAGCTCAAGGGTGCAATCGAAGCCGTCTTCGATTCGTGGAATTCAAAGCGCGCCGTCGAGTATCGCCGTTTCCACAAGATTCCCGACGACTGGGGCACGGCGGTCAACGTGATGGAGATGGTCTTCGGCAACATGGGCGACGACTCGGGCACCGGCGTCGCTTTCACGCGCAATCCGAACACCGGCGAACGCGCACTCTACGGCGAGTATCTCACCAACGCGCAAGGTGAAGACGTCGTGGCCGGCATCCGGACGCCCGAGAAAATCTCGGACCTGGCCGAGCGTCAGCCCAAAGTTTACGAGCAGTTCGCCGCGATCGCCGAGCGGCTCGAGCGGCATTATCGCGACGTTCAAGACCTTGAGTTTACCGTCGAACGCGGAAAGCTCTTCATGCTGCAAACTCGCAGTGCGAAGCGGACCGCCGAGGCCGCCGTCAAGATCGCCGTCGATCTGGTGCAGGAGGGGCTCGTCGACAAGCGCCGAGCCATCGCGATGGTTAACGCGCAATCGCTCGACCAGCTCTTCCATGCGCGCGTCGACCCGAGTCAAGAGGTGAGCGTCGCGTGCAAGGGGCTCAATGCCTCGCCCGGTGCGGCCGTGGGTCAAATCGTTTTTTCGGCCGAGGATGCGGTTGCGTGGAAAGAGCAGGGGCGAAAGACGATTCTCGTTCGCACCGAGACGACGCCCGACGACGTTCACGGAATGATCGCCGCGCAGGGGATTCTTACCTCAAAAGGCGGCGCGACGTCGCATGCTGCCGTCGTGGCGCGCGGCATGGGCAAGCCCTGCGTCACCGGGTGCGATACGCTGAACATCGATCGGCGCAGTAAGTCGGCCAGCTTCAGCGGCGAAGAGTTGCACGAGGGCGACTGGATTACGATCGACGGCTCGACGGGTAACGTCGCGATCGGAGAGCTCGCGTTGATTAGCCCGCCGTCGAAGTTGCCGGAATGGCTGGCAACTTTTCTATCGTGGGCCGACGAGTTGCGGCGCATGCAGGTTTGGGCGAACGCCGATACGCCCGAGGATGCGGCAAAATCGCGCGAGCTCGGCGCGGAGGGCATCGGCCTCTGCCGTACCGAGCACATGTTCATGCAGCAAGACCGGTTGCCGGTGGTTCATCAAATGATCCTCGCATCAACGAGCGAGGAAAGGGCGCAAGCGCTCGAGCGTCTCCTGCCGTTTCAGCGGGACGACTTTATCGGAATTCTGCGAGCCATGGAAGGCCTGCCGGTCACCATTCGGCTGCTCGATCCGCCGCTCCACGAGTTTCTGCCGTCGCTCGAGCAGTTGCTCGTCCAAACCACGGAGCTACGGCTGATCAAGGGCACTGACTCGCCCGAGTATCGCGCAAAGGAAGCGATGTTACGCCGCGTGCAGCAGCTCCACGAACAAAATCCGATGCTCGGCCTGCGCGTTTGTCGCCTGGGCATCGTCTTTCCCGAGATTTACGAGATGCAGGTGCGCGCCATCTTCGAGGCGGTGGTCGAGGTGGCGGCCGGCGCCGGCGCCAAGGTCAAGCCGGAAATCATGATCCCGCTGGTGGCGACCCAGAAGGAGTTCGAGCTGCTCAAGGAGATGGTGATCCGCGTCGCCTCCGAGGTCGCGGTCGGCGGCGGCGAGGCCTTCGACTACATGGTCGGCACGATGATCG
>JAFAHB010000165.1 GCA_019237435.1 Vulcanimicrobiota bacterium | reverse complement strand
GATTCCGGCCGCTTCGAGCCGGTCGGCATGGGCGCGAATGCCGGCGGTGTCGAGCAGGCGCACCGCAACGCCGTCGATGATGATGCGCTCCTCGATCGTATCGCGCGTCGTTCCCGGAATCTCGGAAACGATCGCCCGGTCCGTGCCGACGAGCGCGTTGAGCAGCGAAGACTTTCCAGCGTTCGGCGGCCCGACGATTGCGACCGGAATGCCGTCGCGGACAAGGCGGCCGGTTTCTCCGTCGCGGCGCAGTCTCTCGAGCGCCGAGAGAACCGGCCGAAGGCGCTCCTCGAGCACGCCGCGGTCGGGCTCGGCCACTTCATCGGGAAAGTCGATCGCGGCAGCGAGCTCTTCGAGCGTCGTCGCGAGCACGGCGCGCAACGACCGTACTTCCGCCGCTAAACCGCCGCCAAGGTTCGCAAGCGCCGCTTTGGCCGCCGCGCGCGTTTCGGCGTCGATAAGGTCCGCCACGGCGGCGGCGGCCCCAAGCTCCATCTTTCCGTTGAGAAAAGCGCGCCGCGTAAACTCGCCCGGCCGCGCAAGCCGCGCGCCGCACGCAAGCAACGCGCGCACGACTTCGCGCGCGACGACCGGGGAGCCGTGAACGTGCAGTTCCAGCATCGGCTCACCGGTGTAGCTATGCGGCGCCGGGAAGAGAATCGCTAAGCCCTCGTCGAGACGTTCGCCGCATTCGTCCACGATCGTTACGCGCTGCGCCGTCCGGGGCTGCAGCAACTTTGACGTACGCACGACGCGCTCGGCCAGCCGTGCAACGTCGTTTCCGCTGAGACGCACGATCGCAATCGCACCCTTGCCGGGGGGCGTTGCGATCGCTGCAATGGTATCCTCGGTTTCCGTTGAGCGTTCGCTCAACGGGGATGAATGACTACTCGCCGTTCGGGCTCTTCGCCCTCCGATTCGGTACGTACCAGCTCCGATGTTGCGAGCGCGAGATGGATGATTTTGCGCTCCGACGGCAGCATCGGCTCCAGTTTCTGCGGTTTTCGCTCGCGCATGCAGCGCTCCAGCGTCGCCAGCGCGAGGTTCTTGAGTTGATCGGCTCGATGGGCGCGATAACCCTCGGCGTCGATCGTGTAATACCGGCGATTGGTTCGTACGCCGGCGTTGAACGAGTTGTTGAAGATCAAGTTCAACGCTTCGAGCGTGTTGCCGTGGCGGCCGATCAGCATTGCGAGATGGGGACCGTTGATTTCGAGATACTCGCCTTCGCTGCGGCTGACGTACCGAATGTCGACCGGCCCCACTCCGATCCGATCCAGGATTTCTTTCAAGAGATCTCGAGCCGGCTTAACCTCGTCGGGCACCTCGCCGCCGTCGCCGGCATTGTTTCGGCCGCGCCGAGGCTCGTGCGGGCGCTGGCCGCCGCCGCGGCGTCCTCCGGATTTACCGCCGGGCCGGCCGCCGATCACACGGTCGCGAACGTCCGCGGGCTGCTCTTCAAATTCAAAATCGTCTTCGTAGAGCATTTGGGAAGTTTAGGCTCCTTTTTTATTTCTGCGTTTCGAACGTCCGGAGCGCGATTGCTTTGATTTCGCGACGCCGTTGCCGCTCGGAGTAGACTTGGCGGGAAGTGATTTGGGCGCACTCGCTGCCGCGACGTTCTCGGTGATGACGTGCTCGCTGTCGATGAGCGCTAGCGGCTGGTGGTACCGGCGCAACATGTAGAACTGCTGAGCCATCGTAAAGATGTTATATGCGAACCAGTAGAGCACCATCGCCGAGGGCCAGCCGTAGCGCAAGCCGAGAAACCCAAGCATAACCGGCGATATGACGGCCATCATTCGTTGCGTTTGCGCTTGCTGCGGGTCGGTGGCCGGCATGCTGACGTATCGAACGCTCAGATACATCGACAGCGCGTACAACAGTATCAAGATAACGTCGGGAGAAGCCAAACTCAAACCGAAGATCGGTTTGTCGAGCAGGCACCAACCGATGCAGTGCTTGGCAATCGCCGACGCCGCGTGAGCGCCGGCGGCCTGCGCCGGTACGAGCGTGGCATGCAAGGTCGAGAATGCGCTACCGATCCACAACCAGCTCTGCTTTGCGAAGTCGGCCTCGTGGTTCATCACCACGTAGTAGACGCTGATGATGACGGGATACTGAACCAGCATCGGCCAGCACCCCGCAAGCGGGTTGACCTTGTGCTCGCGATAGAGCGCCATCGTCTCCGCTTGGAGCTTTTGCCGATCGTCTTTGTACCGTTCTTGCAGTTTTTTGAGCTGCGGGGCGATCTTTTGCATCGACAAGAAGGCCTTGAACTGCGCCGTGTTCAGCGGCCAGAACACGAGCCGAATCAACGCCGCAAGAATGATGAGGCTCCACCCCAAGTTGCCGATCGGCTTGTCTATCCATGTGACGACCTGGTAGAGGGCGCTGACGATCGGATCGAGCCAAGAAGTCGCGACGATTAGATGCATCGGGCCTCGGGGACCCGCGCCGCGATAGTCGGCGCGGGGGCCTGGAGACGCGCATTCAAGGGGACATAATCCACGCCGCCGGGATGCCAAGGATTACATCGGGCAAGCCTCAGCGCGGCAAGCCATACGCCTCGCCCGGGTCCATGCTCTCGGAGCGCGTCGATCGCGTACTGCGAGCAGCTCGGATAGAAGCGACAGGCGGACGGCAAAAGCGGCGAGAGCAAGATTTGATAGATCCGGATCAAGCCGACCAGCGCAAGACGCACGGAGTTAAGCTCGCTGCAGCGCCGACGCGACTTGTGCGCGCAGATCGCGGAAGGAGGCCTGAGAGGCGGGCGGACGTGCGACAATGAGCAGACGCATCACGCCGTTCGAGGCGAGCGATTCGTGAACGATCGCCGCCAAACGGCGGCGCAGCCGGTTGCGGAGCACGGCCTTTCCGATCGACTTGCTCACCGTGATGCCGACCAATGCCGTGCGGTCGGCGGGAAGCGATTCAGCGCGATAAATAGTGAGGGCCGCCGTTGGAAGGCGCCGGCCGTGCCGCCGTATTCGCGAGAAATCTGCTTGCCGGCGTAGCGCCGCGAACCGGCGCATCACACGCCGAGCCGATGACGGCCCTTTTTTCGCCGGCGCGCAAGAACTTTGCGCCCGGCCTTGGTTCGCATACGTTCGAGAAAGCCGTGCACGCGTTTGCGCCGGCGATTGTGCGGCTGATAGGTCCGCTTCATGACGTCCTTTTCGGCGAAGAGTTATGCCCCACACCCTGGTGGCAGACAGCCCCTGATTATAGCCAGCGAGCCGATGCCCACGCAAGCACCCCGCGCGGAGCGCTGCGGATTTCGCTCGGCGGGGATGGGCGCCGGGCCCGCCGTAACTTCCTGAAGTTTTGAGCGCTTCGAGTATCCAACCGCCCGGCCGCCGACGCGTGGTCGTCACTGGGCTGGGCGCCGTTACCCCGGTCGGCAATACAAGAGACGAGTTTTGGAAGCGCCTGATTGCCGGCGACTCGGGCGTCGCGCCGATCACCGCCTTCGATGCCGCCGACTTCGACACGCGCATCGCTGCCGAAGTGAAAGACTTTCGGCCCGAGCAGCTTATCGGACGCAAAGAAGCCCGCCGCATGGATCGGTTCACGCAGTTCGCTTTCGTCGCGGCCCGGGAGGCAATTGAGGACGCCAAGCTGCCCGACGACCCGGAGTTCAAGCGTCGCGTGGGCGGCGTAATAGGCACCGGCATTGGCGGCATAATTACGTTCTGGCTCAATTCCGACAAGGCGAACGAGAATGGCACGTGGGCTAAGGTTACGCCGTTCTTCATCCCGATGCTGATGGCCAACGCGGCTCCGGCGCACATCTCGATGGCGTATGGTTATCAGGGTCCGTTTTTTGCGGCGGCGAGCGCATGCGCGAGCGCCAACGACGCGATATGCACGGCCTTCAACGCAATCGTCCACGGTGAGGCCATCGCGATGATCGCCGGCGGAAGCGAGGCGACTGTTTCGCCGTTGGCGATTGGCGGCTTCGGCTCGATGCGAGCCCTCTCGACGCGCAACGACGACCCGACGCGCGCAAGTCGTCCCTTCGATCGCGAGCGCGATGGATTCGTCCTCGGTGAAGGCGCCGGGATTTTGGTGCTCGAGGAGTACGAGCACGCGCGCAGCCGGGGCGCCCGGATTTACTGCGAGCTGCTCGGCCATGGGCAATCGTCGGACGCTTACGATCTGGTCGCGCCGGACCCAGACGGAAACGGCGTGCTCCTTGCCTTCGCGCGCGCGCTCGCCAACGCGGGCGTCGCTCCCGAGGAGATCGATTACATTAACGCGCACGGCACGTCAACGCCGATGGGCGACCCCGCCGAATCCAAGGCGATAGAGAAAACGTTCGGCGAGCACGCGTTTAAGATCGGCGTGAGCTCGACTAAGTCGATGCACGGTCACGCGCTCGGCGCGGCGGGCGGCATCGAAGGCGTTGCCACGGCGCTCGCCGTCGCGCTCGATACGATGCCGCCGACGACGAACTATGAGTTTCCCGATCCCGAGTGCCGGCTCGATTACGTTCCCAACGTCGCGCGGCGAGCGCCGATTCGCACGGCACTCTCCAACTCGTTTGGTTTCGGCGGACATAACAGCGTGATCGTTTTCGGCAAGGTTCGCTAAGGAAAGCGCTGCGGGCTGTAGGTCGGAACGGCAGCATGAGTGGGGAGAACTATCGGCGGCGATTGCGCGCGCTGCTTCGGCTTGCCGGCGTACGCCGCGCCTTAGACTTGAGCCGCTTCGAGCGCGCGTTCGTGCATCAGAGCTACGCGCGCGAGCACGGCGGCGATTCAAACGATCGCATGGAGTTCTTGGGCGACTCGGTGCTGGGTTGCATAACGGCGGCTTGGCTCTTCGAACGCTTTCCCGGTGAGCCGGAGGGCGTGCTCACGCTTCGCAAGGCCGCGATCGTTAACGACGCGGCGCTCGCGCAAACCGCGCGCAAGCTCGGCTTCGGAGCGTTGGCTCGGCTTGGCGCCGGTATGCGCGCGGCCGGAGGCGCGGATAACACGACCGTGCTAGCAGACGCCTTCGAGGCTTTCGTCGGCGCGCTGTTCCTGCGCTTTGGCCTCGAAAAAGCGACGCAGTTCGTTATCTCTGCGCACGTCGAGCAGCTCGATCATTCTTCCGATGCACTGCTCGATGCCAAGACGCGACTGCAACATTTTGCGCAGGAGCACCATGCCGCAACACCGACCTACCGCGAGATCAGCCGCGGGACGCCGCAGCATCCCGCCTTCAAGTCGCGCGTGACCGTGAACGGCAAGATTCTCGGCCGCGGCGAGGGATCGTCGAAGAAAGCGGCGCAGCAGGCCGCTGCGCAAGCCGCCTTGGATTCGATTGCAGGCGAGCGCCGAAGCGTTCCGCGCAGTGGAACGCCAAGCGTCGCGCGGAGTGCAACGCGTTCAAAGGGGGACCCGAGCGGCGATAGTCCGCTCGGGGGCGCGGAGCCGAGTCTTCGTGGCGATGTCTCGAAGGCGAAGTCGGAGCGCCGAAGCGTTCCGCGCAGTGGAACGCGTTCAAAGTGAAACTGCAACGTATTCGCGCGTACGGTTTCAAGACGTTCGCCGATCCGACGGCGCTCGATTTTGGAGACGGCGTGACCACGATCGTCGGGCCGAACGGTTCGGGCAAGTCGAATTTAGTGGATGCGTTTCGCTGGGTTTTGGGCGAAACGTCGAGCAAGAGCCTGCGCGGGCGGTCGCTCGAAGACGTCATCTTCTCGGGAAACGAGGTGCGCAAGCCGCTCGGTCTGGCCGAAGTATCAGTTCAGTTCGACAACGCAGATCGCAAGTTGCCGATCGCGTTTAACGAGGTCGAGATCACGCGCCGAGCCTATCGCGTCGGCGAAAGCGAGTACTTCATCAACCGCGCGCAGGTGCGGTTGCGCGATGTCGTCGATCTCTTGATGGGAACGGGGCTCGGTCCGGGCTCCTATGCGATCGTTTCACAAGGCCAGATCGATGCGATTCTCACGAGCAAACCCGTGGAGCGCCGCGCGCTCTTCGAAGAAACCGCGGGAATCGGCAGGTTTCTGTCGCGGAAGAACGAGTCGATGCGCCGGTTGGAGCGCACGGAGCAGAACGCGGTGCGCATCAGCGATCTGATTGCGGAGCTGGGGCGCCGAATTCCCGAGCTCGAGACCCAGATGCGTCGCGCACGGCGGTATCGCCGCGTCGTAACCAGGGTGCGCGATCTCGAAATCTTGAGCTACTTGCGCGCGAGCGCGACGCGCCGCGCGCAGTGCGAGTCGTTGCGAGCGGAGATCGCGAAGACGGAAGAGTCTCGCGGCGCCGCCGCTGCAAAGGCCGCCGAGCTCGCCGAATCGCTTGGCCGCGTGCGAACGGAGCATTATCGCTGTGAGCTGCAGCTGGAAGAGCTTCGCTCGCAATCGCAGACCAAGCGCGCCGAGCTTGCGGGCGTGGATGCCCAATACGCTGCTGCGCTGGCGAGGAGGGAGGCGCTCGAGCGGCAATCGACCCAGACCTCCGAAGACGCAGTACGCGTTGCAGCCGAGCGTGAATCGCTCGTTGCCGCGATTGGCGCTCTCGGTGAACGCCTCGCACCACTCGCGCACGAGATCGATGGGTCGCGGGAACGCGAAGTCGTCGCCGCGACCGCGCTCGCGGACGCGCGCGCGAAATTGGAAAGCGTATTCATCCAACTTCGCGACGTCGAGGCATCTTCGGCGGAGATCGCTGCCCGCAAAGCCGAACGGCGCGCGCGAACGCAAAACCTGCGCACGGAGGCGGAGCGCCTCGAGGCCGAAGAGCGCGCGTCGCGCGAGCGGGCCGAGCAGATGGAAATTACTGCCGGCGGCGCCCAGCATCGTTACGGTGAGTTGCAGCAGCGAGTCGAAACGAGCGAGGAGCAGGCCCTCGACGCACGGGGACGCGCCGAAGACGCACAGCGCGATGCGGCGCTCGCGCAAGCCGAGCTTACACGTGCCGTCGCAGCACACCGGGATCATTCGGTCGAAGTTCACGCCGCGCAGTCGCGCCTGCACACGATCGAGGAACTCGAAAATTCGCTCGAGGGCCACGTACCCGGGACGCGTGCCATCGTCGACGCATGGCACCGAAGCGAGCTGGACGGCATCGAGGGTATCGTCTCGAACCTCATCACGACGGACGAGCGCTACGCGCGCGCGATGGACGTCGCGTTCGGCGCGCGTCTCTCGAATGTCGTAACGACGACTTCGGAGGATGCCGAGCGATGCGTCGAGTTCCTCAACCGGAAAGAAGCCGGGCGCGCGACGTTTCTGCCGCTCGACACGCTTGCGAAACGCGAAGGTCGGGTGCTTGACGAGAAGTTGGCGACGGTACCGGGAGTGCTCGGTTACGCTCACACCCTCGTGCGCAGCGACGCTCGCTTCGGCGGCATCGTGAACTTCTTGGTCGGAAACGTCTTGATCGTTACGACGCTCGACGTCGGAATAGAACTGGTTCGCGGCCGTGGCTTGCGCGACACCATCGTGACGCTGGGGGGCGAGCAGATCACCGGCGGTGGAGCGATCACCGGCGGCAGGTTCGTGCGGGAGCGCTCGATTCTCTCGCGGCGAT
>JAFAHB010000190.1 GCA_019237435.1 Vulcanimicrobiota bacterium | reverse complement strand
TTCAGCTACTTTCACGAAGCCTTTCGACACGATGCAGGAGCCGGCACCAACGAAGGCGACATCCGAAGCGGATTTTACGCCGCCTACGATGCGGAAGGATGCGACTACATTCCGCTGCACGACAAGGAGATCGATCGTCGATTGCGGGACGGCCCCCCGCTGGTATCGGCGAATTTCGTCATCCCGTATCCGCCCGGGTTCCCGATCATGGTTCCGGGCCAAGTCATCACCGCCGATACGATCGAATTCATGCGCAAGCTGGACGTGAAGGAGATTCACGGCTACAATGCGGCGCAGGGGTTGAAGCTCATCAGCTCCGCGGCGCTGGCGAAGCTCGACCGTATGAAGTCGCAGCCTTCACCGAAGCCTACGCGGCACAACGCCACGGCGGAGAAACGGGAGCCAATTCTTCCAAAGTCGTGATATTGTTTAATTATCGTATGGGAACTTGAAAGGAGAAGAACCCAAAAATGAAGCGTCTTGCTACATCGGTACTCTGCACTGTTGCCTTTGCGGCGGCCTCGGTTACGGCCGTGTTCGCGAGCCCGCCGAATATCACGGGAACGTGGAAAGTGGAACAAAGCGGCAACAACGGCACTACGACCTCGACGATCACGCTGACACAGTCCGGCAACGGCATAGTTGGAAGTAACGCCGCAAATGGGAACGGTTTTACCGGCGAGTTCGTCAACGACACTCAGATCAACGGCAAATGGCACGGGCCGGGCGGCGCCGGCTGGCTGACGGTCTACGTCAGTCCGAACGGCCACAGCTTCAACGGCACGTGGGGCTATAACGGCCGCGCAGCCAACGGCTCGTTCGTCGGCAATAAGTTTCTCCCGCCGTCACCGCTGTCGGCGGCCGGAACATGGAACGTCGCCGGCGCGGGTGGCCCAAGCGCGTTTGTCGGCAAAATGACCTGCAAGCAATCCGGTCCTTCCGTCGTCTGTCTGTCAGGCGGCGTGACGCTAAACGGCAAGGTGACGCCCTCCGATCCGCGCAAGGTCAGAGCGACCTTCAATATGGGCGGCACCTCGGGCGTCTTCTCGTTCTGGTTTAACAACGACAATAACAGCTTCAACGGCGTGTGGTGGAAGGGCAGCAGCTCCGGAACTCCCACGGGCCGCGTCGTCGGCCAGCGTTCGCTCGGGGGCTAGCGTCCTGCAGTCTAGCGCTCTACTCGGACGAGCTCCATCTCGTCCGAGTAGAGCGGGACGCACTCGGTGACGAACGTCCTCGACCCGATTCCGACTTGGGTCATCATGCTGGTTTCGGCGCTCTTGATCTTCGCGATGAGCGAGGCCGGCTTTCGACTCGGCGAACGCCGAGGAAAAGTACCGGAAGGAAAGGACCCGTCGTGGCTCTTGGAGGCATCGGCCTATACGATGCTCGCCCTCTTGCTGGGTTTCTCGTTTTCGATGGCGCTGGGCCGTTACGACGCGCGGCGCGGTACGTTCTTGCGGGAGGCCAACGCGATCGCCACCGCGTTTCTTCGCGCGCAGCTGCTGGACCTCAAAACGCGTTCGACCATCCAGACCGATCTGCGCGCGTACGTGGGGGAACGCCTAGACTTCGCGCGCGCCGACGCGGCGCCGCAGCAGCGAGCGACGGCCGATGATAACTCTGCGAAGCTTCAGCGCGACATGTGGAGTCTTGCGATGCGGGCGGCGGCCCGCGACGTGCACTCCACGATGGTGCCGCTCTTCGTCGCCTCGCTCAACGACGTGATCAACCTCAGCACCGAGGAGCGCGCCGTGCTGACCAACCACATTCCCGACGTCGTGATCGTCTGGTTGCTCTTGATCGCACTGATCGCATCGATCATGATGGGGTATGGTTTTGGCCGCGAGGGCCGCCGCGCGCTGGTCGTCAAGGGAGTTTTCGCGGTGATGGTATCCTTAGTCTTCGGGCTCGTGCTCGACCTTGACCGGCCGCAGCGCGGCATCATTCGCGTAAATCTCTCTTCGATGCAGCGGATGCAGCGGATGCAGCAGAGTATTGAGAACGCTACGGCCACCTCACCCGCCCCATGAGTGGCTTGTCGTGCCGTTAGCGCAACGCAGCGCCTCGAGGCTAGAGGCGATCCTAATCGTGATCGGCATCGCGATTCTGATCATGATCCTTCCGAACCGTTACCACATCGTGCCCACCTGGTTCGCATATGCGGGGACCGCCGCGATGATAGCACCCATGCTTCTCGGCACGGTTCTGCCCGACACATCGCGTTTGCTCCGGGTCGAGCGGGTTGCAGAATTCGCCGCCGTCGGCGCGGCTCTAGCGCTCAATTTATTTAATCTGCTGTTCGCGGCCTACGATCTGGTCGAGAACCCCACCAAGCTCCAGCCGGTACCATTGTTTTACACGTCGGTCGGAATTTGGTCGGGCAACGTGCTTATCTTCACTCTAGTTTACTGGCTGGTCGACTGCGGCGGCCCGGATGCGCGCCTGAGCGGCCGCGTGAAGCATCCCGACTTCGTCTTTCCCGCGATGGACGATCCCGAGCACGCTCGACCCAACTGGCAGCCGAGCATCGTCGACTACCTGTTCCTCGGGTTCACAACGTCCACCGCGTTCAGCCCGACCGAAGCGATGCCGTTCACGTCGCGCGCGAAGCTGCTAGTAGTTCTTCAAAGCACGATCGCGCTGATTACGATCGCGATCGTTGCCGCTCGTACGATCAACATCTTGAAGTAATTGGAGGCAAATCGCCATTGAATGAAGAAGCATGTATGCCTGGCTAGCAGGAGAGCGGCCACTTGCAGCTGGTTGGGAAGGGCCGGAGAAGCCTCCTTCCGTCGACTTTCACGCGCAGGCGAGATGCTATCGCTCCGGCTCCCTGCGGTGGCCGCGGTGAGGAGAGGATTATCATGAAACTAGCGCTTTCGGCTTTCCTCGCATTGCTCGCTCTGAGCACCATCAGAGTCGGCGCGACGGGCACGATGACGATCGTGCAGGCCGATGGCGATCGCAACGTCTACAACGACGTCGAGATCAAGATCATTCACGGCGCGCTGTACATGACCTCGGAAGACGGGAAGGGTACGATGGTCATTAACGACGCGGCGTGCTCGCATCAGGGCAAGCTGATGGTCTGTTACGCGACGAGAGCGACGCTCGTTCAAGCGGGTGAAGTAACCCCGCTCGACTTTAAGACTGGGACAGTTTATGTAAACAACACTGACGACTATCTACCGTTGGTCATGTCGACGACAAAGGTGCCTCCGCACAGCATCATGCTTTCGTACACGACGGACCGAGGAACGTACGTCAGTTGTAGCGGCGGCATCGATAAGGTGGTGAAGTGAGATGAAATATCTGTGGGTGACGATGGCGATTCTTTTGGCTTTGCAACCGGCATTTGCGAGCGCTAGACCCGGCGGCGGCGGCGGTCGCGGTGGCGGGGGCGGCCGAGCGAGCGCCGGAGCGCGTGGCGGCGGTGGAGGAGGCATGCGCGGCGGCGGCGGCGGCGGTGGTATGCGCGGTGGTGGTGGCGCCAGGCCGTCGGGTGGAGGACGCGGCGGCGGCGGTTTTAACATGGGCGCCGATCGGATGGGCGGCGGCAACCGCGGTGGTATGAACGGTGGTAATCGCGGCGGCATGAACGGTGGTAATCGCGGCGGCATGAACGGCGGCAATCGCGGTCAAGGCGGCCTCAATAACGGCAATCGCGGCAACGGTGTCGGCAACGGCAATCGTGGCAACGGCGTTGGCAACGGTGTCGGCAACGGGAATCGCGGCAACGGCAATCGGGGCAACGGCAATCGTGGCAACGGTAACAACGTCGGCAGCGGCAACCGCAACAACGGCAATAATCGCAACAGCAATAACAACCGTAACACCAACATCAACAACAATAACGTCGCCATCAATAATCCGGTTTACGGCGGCGGCGGATACTACGGTTGGAACGGCGGCTCGCCTTGGTATCCGGCAGGCGGATATTGGGGTGGCGGTTTCTGGGGCGCGATGGCGATCGGCGTTACCTCTGCGGCGGTGTACGGCTCGATCGTCGGTGCCAATAACACGACGTACAACTCGTATCAGGTGCAGCCAAACACACCGGGTTCAACGTTCCTCTCGAACTACCAGCTCGTTCAGGTGGAGTGCGGCCCACCGAACCTGGTGGTGGTCTACGGTCCAGAGAACAGCGTGATCTGCGCCAACCCAAATAACTTAGTTGGAGCGGGCAGCTACAATCTAAATACGGAGACGCTTTCGCTGACACCGATCTAAATCGGCGCGTGTGACGCGCGAAGGGTCTACGGCCCGTGTCGAGGCCGTCCTTCGCGCTCACAACGCGCTTCAACCCTTACTTGCCGAGGACGTTGATCGCTCTGGCGGCGAGCGCGACGATAATGAGGAGCGAGATGAGGCTCTGTGCGATATGCAGCATTTTAGCGCGGCTGCTGAGGGGATAGATTTCGCTCGGGCTAAACGCAGTGCTCGTCGTAAATGCTAGGTATAAGTAGTCGACGAATGACGGTCGCCAGTGCTCGGGAACGCCGTCCCCGACGTCGCCGCGAGGAAAGTAGAAATCGGCGCGCCCCCCGCCAGACTCCGGCGCGCCCGTCGGGACCGCCGCGATCGAGCTGCCAGTAGATGAGGGTGAAAAGGGCGACGTTCGTTAGCCAAAGGTCG
>JAFAHB010000052.1 GCA_019237435.1 Vulcanimicrobiota bacterium | reverse complement strand
AATGCCGCTCGGCCGCCGCGAGGCCGTCCGGTTCCCGCTCTTCGGTGCTCTTGAGGTACGACGCGATCTGCTCTTCAAACGCATCGTCGCGGAGCTGCGGCGCAAGCGATACCGCGCAGCGCCGTCCGTTTCGGCGTACTTCGAACGCGAGACGCTTACGGCCGGTCAGCGAGCGTTGATATTGCTCGCGATGCGACTCGACGTCCGAGGCGCTTGCGGTAGCCAGATCGCCGTCGTCGAGCCGCAAGGTCGCGCCGTAGGCGTTCAGATTGATGACGATGCCGCTCGAGGTGTCGCTCACGGCATCGTGCTTGGCGTCCCGGCAGGTGCGCTGTTGGGAGCCGAAGCCGGTTGAGGAGAGAGGAAAATCAGGGTCTCATTCGGACGCACAAGCCGCAGCCGGTCGTGAATTTCGGGTACCGCACCCTCCGGATCGCGCAACCGTCGAAGCGTTCGCTGCTGCTCGTCACGCCGGCGCTGCAACGCGGAGATGTCCGAGCGGATTGCTGAGAGCTCGCGCACGGCTGTCACGTTCTCGCCGAATGCGCGCGCGAACTGAATTGCAACCAGCGTTACGACCAGGAGCGCCAGCGCCGCCGCCGTCGCTCGTCCGGCTAGCCGAAGCTTCGCGGACGGCCGCCGTTTCATTGCGCCGTTCCCGCCGGTTGTAAGCTTTGAGCTTGCCACTCTCCCAAACGCCGATATTTTTCATATCGCTCGTCGAGCAACTCTTCCGGCGAGAGGCTCGAGAGGCGCGCCACGGAGCGATCGACGGCATCGAGCGTGCGCGTCACGACATCCTGGGCGTTTCGGTGTGCGCCGCCAAGCGGCTCGACGATGATTTCGTCAACGACACCGAACCGGCGCAAATCATCGGCTGTTAACTTCAACCGCGCCGCCGCTTCTTCCGCTTTGCTCGCGTCCGACCACAGAATTGCCGCGCAGCCCTCGGGCGATGCCACCGAATAGGTGCTATGCTCGAGCATCAAAACGTGATCGGCGATGGCGAGCGCCAGCGCGCCGCCCGAACCGCCCTCGCCGATGATTGCGGCAACGATCGGAACGCGCGCGGTCGCGAACGTCTGCAGACACACCGCGATCGCTTCGGATTGCGCGTGTTCTTCGGAGCTGATCCCCGGATCGGCGCCCTTCGTATCTACGAACGTGACGACGGGCAGCTGCAAGCGGGATGCGAGTCGCGCGAGGCGGCTCGTCTTGCGATACCCCTCGGGCGCCGGCATGCCGAAGTTTCGCCGCAAGTTTTCGCGGGTGTCGCGGCCGCGCTGCTGGCCGATCACCATGACCGCTCGCGACCGCAAGAATGCAAAACCGCCCACGATCGACGGGTCGTCGCGATAGTGGCGGTCTCCGTGCAACTCGTCGAACCGGTCGAACCGCGAAATATAGTCGAGCGAGGTCGGTCGCGCCGGATGGCGCGCCATGTGAACTTTCTCCCACGGCGACAGCGAGCCGAACAGCTCGCGTAGAATGGCTTGATACCGTTCCTCGAGCCCCGCGATTTCGGCCGACATATCGAGCGGCTGCGCTGCCGACGCTTCGCGCAGCTCGGCAATGCGCCGCTCGAGCTCGACTAAGCCCTTCTCCCGCTCGACGATGAGGTTATTGCTCACGTACGTCGCCCTTCGACAAGCTCAGGGTGACACCGGTTCGCGAACCGCGTACTCGAGCAGGCGCACCAGCTTTTCCTTGAGCTCGCGCCGATCGACGACCATGTCGATCGCGCCTTTTTCCAGCAGAAACTCCGCGGTCTGAAACTGATCGGGCAGACGTTGACGGATCGTCTGCTCGATGACGCGCCGCCCGGCAAACCCGATCATCGCTTTCGATTCGGCGACGATCACGTCGGCTTGAAACGCGAACGAGGCGGCAACGCCTCCCGTCGTCGGATCGGTTAGCACCACCAAAAAGAAGTTGCCGTCTTCCATGAAGCGCGCGACGGCCGCCGTCGTCTTGGCCATTTGCATGAGCGCGAGCATGCCCTCTTCCATGCGCGCCCCGCCCGACGCCGCAAAAATGATGCACGGAACCTTTCGCCGGCGAGCTTCTTCGAAGAGCCTCGTGATGCGCTCGCCCGTCACGCGCCCCATCGTCCCGCCGCGAAAGTGAAAGTCCATCACCCCGAGCGCGACGGGAAACCGGCCGATCGTCGCAAAGCCGCAGACGACTGATTCCGAAAGACCGCTGTTCTCCGCGTCGCTCTTGAGCTTCGTCTGATAGCTCTTCTTATCGGACCATTGCAGCGGATCGCTGGGCAGAACCTCGGAGGCAATCTCCGTAAAGTCGCCGTCGACGATCGAAGCGATGCGGTCGTACGCACTCATGCGGAAGTGATAGCTGCATCGCGTGCAGACGAAGAGGCTGGCCGCAAGATCCCGGCGGTAAAGCACCTCGCCGCATTTCGGACACTTCACCCAAAGCGCGGCGTCGTTTCTTGGCGTCTCTCTGGCGCGACGACTCGGAAGCCACTCTCGCATCATCGGTTCCTCATGCCTTTGGCGCCTTAGCGGTTTGCGGAGCCTCCGACGCTTGTCGTTTCTCGACGGATTGCGGGAGCAGTCGCGCCGCGTAAAGACGCCTCAACTGTCTGAGATAGTTGACGATTTCCCGGTTATTGAGCTTCGATTCGCCCGCGACGCGATCGGTGAAAACATACGGAATCTCGGTCGCTTTGCCGTAGCGCGCTTTGGCGATGACCTCAAGCCCGATCTTGAACCCGATCGGATCGAGCGTCACTCCCGCCAACGCGTCGCGCCGCACGAGAAAAAAACCGCTCGTCACATCTTTGACGGGCGTAAGCGGACGCGCGAGCCAACATGCAACGAGCGACGTTATGATGCGACGCTTGGGCCAATTTGCGATGCCGCCGCCTTTGACGTAGCGGCTGCCGACGGCCAGGCCGTACTTGCCCGATTCCAGCGCGGCAACCATCTTGGGCAGCGCATCGGGATCGTGGCTGAAATCCGCATCCATCGCGCCGAGCGCGACGGATTGGGGGCGCGCAATGCTCCAGCCCTCGATTACCGCGCTCGAGAGGCCGAGCTTTCCCGCTCGGCGCAGGGTTCGGACCGGATAACGGCCGGAGAGCCCGTCGACGAGCGCGCCGGTGCCGTCGGGCGAATTATCATCAACGACGATGATCTCACCGTCGAGCGAGTGCGCCCGGAACGTCGCATCGAGCGCGCCGAGCAATTTCTCGATGCCGGCGGCTTCGTTGTAGGTCGGAATGACGATCGAGAAAGGAAGCGGCATGCGAATTCGTCGTTCTACGACGCGAAGGCGCTTATCACCGCCAGCAGCGCCACGGCCGCGGTATCGGTACGAAGAATTCGAGCGCCCAGCGACGTCATCGCGGCGCCGCGCCGCTCGGCCGCGTCCGCTTCCGCGTGGGTAAAACCGCCCTCCGGGCCGACGACGAGCAACAAGCGTTGCGCGCCGGGAAGTGCGGCAGCGAGCGCCTCGCGTACGCTGGTTTCCGCAAGCTCCCATGCGAAGACCACGCGATCGTATTGGTTAAACAGCGCGAGCAAGGCGTCGTATCGAATCGGTGCGTTCACCTCGGGAACCTCAAGTCTGCCGCTTTGCTGCGCCGACGCCCGCGCTATGCGGCGCCATCGGTCGAGCTTCTCTGCGCTCGCTCGGCCGATGCCGCGCTCGCAGTAGAATGGAAGGAAGGCTGACGCACCCAGCTCCGTGCCTTTCTCGACAACGAAATCCATCCGCCGGCCTTTGGGCACGGCTTGCGCGACGTCGATGCGCAACGCCGTAGGCCAAGATTGAACGCGCCGCTCCAACAACGTCGCGCGAACGTCTCTGCCGACGCTTGCGATCGAGGCCGCAAAAGCCGACGCAGCCGAATCGACGATCTCGATGCGGTCTCCGGGTGACAACCGCAGCACCCGCGCGATTTTGCGCGCGTCGCTACCGTCGATGGCGATCACGTTGCCGATTTCGTGCGTTCCCTCAACGAAGAAGCGGCGAGCGGTTTTCACCGGCGAGCCGTCACTCCGGCCGGAACGCATCCTTGACGCGCTCGAAGAACGAGCGCTCGTCGATCGTATCGCCGCCGGCCTCCGCGTATTGCTCCAGCAGCTCCCGCTGGCGCCGGTTCAGCTTCGTCGGAACGACCACGTGCACGGTAACGTGATGATCGCCCCGGTGTGCTGCGCGTACGCTCGGCATTCCGTAGCCGCGTAGGCGCAGCGTCGTTCCCGACTGCGTTCCGGCCGGCAGCGTAAGCTCGACGTCGCCGGAGAGCGATGGCACTTCGATCGTTCCGCCGAGCGCCGCCTCCGTAAAACTCACCGGTACGTCGATGAACGTTTCACGACCGTTGCGCTTGAAGAGCCGATGGGGCGCGATCGCGACGTAGACGTAAAGATCGCCGGTGGGGCCGCCGCGCTGGCCGCCTTCGCCGTTGCCGGCGAGACGGATGCGCGAGCCCTCTTCGACGCCCGCCGGGATCTTGACGGTCAGCCGCGCTTCGGACTCTAGCCGTCCGCGTCCACCGCATGCGTGACACGGATGCGCAACCACGTGACCTTCGCCGCCGCAACGAGGACACGCCGTTTGCGTAACGATTTGTCCAAGCGGCGTCTGACGCGCCGTTCGTACCGCTCCGCTGCCGCCGCAGCGTTCGCATGGCACGACCATCGTTCCAGGCTTCGCGCCCGTCCCATTGCACGTCGCGCACGTCCCAAGCCGATCGAAGACGATCTCTTTGGTCGTGCCGGAATACGCTTCTTCGAGCGTTATTTCAACGTCGTATCGAAGATCGGCTCCGCGCTCGGGTCCGGCGCGGGGCGGCGCGGCTCCGCGCACGTTGCCGAAGAACATGTCGAAGATGTCGCCGAAACCCGCGGGACCAAAGCCGAAATCTCCGGCGCCGGCAGAAGCGCCGTTGCCGACGAAGCCGAAACGATCGTACTGCGCGCGCTTGTGCGGATCCGAAAGAATCTCGTAGGCTTCGTTGATCTCTTTGAAGTGGTGCTCGGCCTTCGATTTGTCATGGGACACGTCGGGATGGTGCTTGCGCGCGAGCGCGCGGTAGGCTCGCTTGATCTCATCTCCCGATGCGTCCCGCGAAATGCCGAGGACGTCGTAATAATCCTTGGTGGGCATGCTGCGGCTGGTATGTCGTTAGGCGTGCGGTATGTCGTCGACGTCCGAAAGCCGTTGACTCAACGTCTCTGCCGTGCCGGAAGCGAGCGCGAGGAGGCGTGCATACGGCATGCGCCGCGG
>JAFAHB010000110.1 GCA_019237435.1 Vulcanimicrobiota bacterium | reverse complement strand
TAATTTCGCTGCAGACATTGTTCTCGCACGTCTATCTGTATCAGTGTGACGCTGCAACCGCAGAATGCAACAATACAAAGACGATTACGTTGCACAGCGGCTCCCTCTACGGGTCGCTCAACGCGACGAACACCGACTACCAGGCAACGGATTATCGCGGCGATTCGGTGGACGTGTACGCCTATCCCAGTTTTGCGTACGAATATAGCTACAGCCGCGGCCTCACCAAAAATGCCAGCGCTCAAGGCCTCGCCCAAACCCCCTAGAGGGCCGCGGCGCCTACTTGCGCAGGATCGGCCCGGTTTTTACTACTTCGAACGCCGTATTTGGGACGTTCTTGAGCTGATCCAGATCGTTATCGTTCCAACACGATGCTTCGCGCCCGCCCTGGCCTTGAAAATACCAGTTCGACCCGTTGTCGGCGACGAACATGCCATAGGCTTTCATGGCGACCGCGACGACGTATGCCTGTCCGGTGATGTGCGAGATATCGTACGACCCCTTCATCCGAATGCGCAAACCCATCGGCGGCAGCTGTGGCGCGCGGCTATTGCTCGCATAGTGGGTTGCGGGATGAATGTAGCCCGCCTGCGTTTTGCTGAAGGTTACTCGCAAAGCGTGGTCGATTTCGCCGGCCGCAACTTCTTCGCACTTGATGAGTGCGGGCGTGATCGGCAGACCGGCGGCGTCGGCCGAGGTCCAGCCGTCGGGCCGCAGCTTATTGGTGTCGAGCGGAAAGATCGCGCCCGATCCGGCTTGCCAGCTCTTGCCGCCGTCGATCGGGTAGGCATCCCACATCTCGTAGAGTTTACAAACTCCCTTTTGCAGCACGAGCACGTGACGATCGCCGTTTGAGTGCGGGCCGCCTTCGATCTGCGCGTTGGGTGGGATGGGATACGGGCCGGGATTGCTCTGCGAGCTATAGTGGAAAGTCACCGGCACCTTCTTCTGCGTCGACGGCACGATGTTGAACGGAATGCCGTAATCGGGATTGTGGCCGAAGTCGGGGTGGAGATTTCCGGGAAGCGCCGCAATGTATTTGGCCGAAAGCGGATCGAGCGGATACTTTGAAATATCCGTGTTCCACCAGTTGTTGGCCGGAAATATTTGGCAACCGGCAATCACCGGCACTTTAGCGGGTTTAACGTGCATTGCACCGCTATCCGGAGCGGCGGGAGCGAACGGCACGCCGGATTGTCCGCACGAGGTGAGTATTGCAAGCATCGGAGCGAAGGCAAGGATTCGGCGCATGGCCACCTCGGTCGAGCAGCGAAGCTGAGCAGGTGCTCATCGTAACGTTCGCCATCGCGTGTGCCGTCACCATCTTTGCGCCGCACGGGCACTACGTGCGCACGCCGCAGCTACATGGCCCCGGGTTGCTGCTCGACGGCGCCGGAATCACCGGCTCGCCGGTTTCCTCGATCGCGTGGCTTCATCGCCGGCTCGTCGGCAGCAAAGCGCCCGGCGGCAACGTCGTCGTTCTACGCGCATCGTACTCCGACGTTTACGATCGGCCGTTTTGGCAGTACGGAAACTTCGCATCGGTGCAAACGGTGCTCATTCCGCCGTGTGCTACGCACGCGCAGGTCGATCGCGTCGCAACGATCGTCGATCGCGCCGACGCCGTTTATTTCGCGGGCGGCGACCAGGCGCATTACGTCGCCTGGAAAGACACGGCCCTGATGCATGCCGTCAAGCAAGTCTACGCGCGCGGCGGCGTGATCGGCGGGGGGAGCGCGGGGCTCGCGATTCAAGGTGCCGTGGTCTACGATTCGGTTACCGGCGACCGCCGCAACGAAGAGACGACGACGGCCGACGCTGTGCGCGATCCATTCGAGCCGCGCATCAGCTTTACGACCGGGCTTTTCGCGTGGCCGGCGCTTGCCGGCACTATTACCGACACGCATTTCGTCGCGCGAAATCGCTTTGGGCGCAGCGTCGTATTCCTCGCACGCATTCTCCACGAGGATCTGCTGCCGGGCGCGCGGACGGCATATGCGCTGGGCGTCGATCAAGGCAGCGCGGTCGTCGTCGATCCCGACGGCACCGCAACCGTCCTCAATAACCCCGGCGCCGGGGGTGCCTATCTGATTCGCGCCGGCACGCCGCCGCATCTCACAGCGGGCCAACCGCTTCGCTACACGGTGAGCGTCGCGCACCTCGCGCGCAATGGCGAGCGTGTCGATCTGCTGCGCAAAACAACGACGGAGCCATGGTATACGGTCACCGTTGACGGCGCGCGGACGCCACCTTATAGCCGCGATCCTTACGTACCGTGAGCAGTCGCCGGCGTCGCCCGCACGCTAAGAGCGACCCAGAACAGGTTCGTCAACGCGAGTGCGCCGATCGTCAGAAAGACCGCCTCAAAGCCGAAACGGGCCGCAATCACGCCGCCCAGGAGCGGCCCTGAGAACATCCCCATGAACGTTGCGCTCGAGCTGACACCGAAGACTTGCCCGCGCCGTTCGATTGGAAAAAGCCGCCCGATGAGCGCGTTCGCCGTCGGCAAGACGCCGCCTAAGAACAGGCCAACGCCGAAGCGCAGCGCGAGGAATCCTACGATACTGTGCGTGAAGGCTTGCGGAATAGTAAACGCCGCGACGCCGACCAGCGAAACGAGCAGCACGCGCCGGTACCCGATGCGATCGCTGCGTTTGCCCAAAAACGGCGAGGCGATGAGGTCGGCTAATCCGGTTACCGCGAAGGCGGCGCCGGCCGCCGTTGCAAGCCAGCTTGCGGTATTCGGCAGCGTGCGCACGAAAAGCGCCACGACCGGCTGAACGCCGAAGGCTACGACTTGCGCGAGCAACACGACGACGAACATCGGCGCCAGCCGCGGATGCGTCGCGAGTTCGTAAATGCCGCCGAAGAACGAGAGTCTAGTCTCGCCGCGCGGCTCGCGCTCGAAACGTTCGCGAATACAGAACAGGGCAAGCAATGCCGCGCTCAGCGCGAAGAGCGAAGTCGCAAAGAAGATTTCGCGATAACCGTGCAGCGCGTCGGCGAGAAAGCCTCCGAAGAGCGGTCCACAGAGGCCGCCGACGAGTTGACCGGTCGCCATCCACCCCAGTGAGAATCCGAGGCTCTCCTCGGGGACCTGGGTGCCGACCAATGCGATCGCGGCGGCGGAGAAACCGCTGAAGATTCCCATGCATGCGCGCGCGGCGGACAACTGCCATACGTTCTGGACCACGCCCATCAGGGCCGTGAAGAGCGCGATGGCCAAACACGACCGCACGACCATGACCTTGCGCCCCGTGCGATCGGCGATGCCGCCCCAAATGGGCGAAAAGATCGCCGCGGTGAGAAAGTTTACCGACGCGACTACGCCCGCCCACGCCGAAACGGCCGCGATCGGCTTAACGCCGAGCTGAATGATGTAGAGCGGCAGAAACGGGCCGGAGACGGAGAAGGCGAACGACATCAACGCCTGCACCGTCACCATCAGCCAGAGCGTG
>JAFAHB010000247.1 GCA_019237435.1 Vulcanimicrobiota bacterium | reverse complement strand
ACCGAAAGCGTGGGCGAGTAGAAGCTGTAGCCGATAATCGTTCCGACGAACGTGGGACCACCCGCGACGAGGCCGGCCAAGCCGATCTGCGCCCACGTCGGAACGACGCGTCCGACCATCGGCGCGGCGACCCCAAAGCCTTCGGTCGCGTTGTGAAGGCCGAAGCCAACGATAAGGGCGAGCGCCACCGCCGTCGCGCCCGCCGCTGCCGACGCACCGATGGCCAACCCCTCGCCGAAATTATGGGCGCCGATGCCGATCGCGATAATCGCCGCGAGTACGATCGGGTTCTCGGCATGCATTGCCGCCTGACGGGTGAGCTGATGCGCTGCGCTTCCAAGGCCCACAAGCCCGATCAGCAATCCGATTACGAAGACGGCGATGAGCGCGAGCGGGAAGCCTCCGGCGCCGGCGTGCCACGCACTCAAGCCTTGCTCGATCGGAACGATCGCGTTCTGTGCGATCTCGACGACGAGGTAGAGCAGAATGTCGATCGCCAATGCGTTGAGCAACGCGATGGTTTGCGGCGAAAGGCGTCGCGCGCGTGCAATCGGCAAACCGAGAAAGATCGTGAAGCCGGCGATGGCGCCCAGCAGCACCGTCATTCCGAAACTCAGCGCGCGCGGGCTTGCGTTGGCGATCGGCATCATCGCCCGGTACATCGAGGCGAGCGTATTCGGCGTACCGATATAATGGATCGCCGTGATGAGCCCGGCCGGCATGCCGGTGTCATCTTCGATGTGGTCCATCACGTGGCAATGAATCAGCCACGTCCCGGGTTTCGCGTTTGCATTAACGACCACGTCGACGCGCTGGCCCGGCGCAACGAGCACGGTATCTTCAACGTCGGAATAATCGACCGGCGCCGCGTCGCGCGCGATGATCCGCTGATAATGGCCATGCGTGTGCATGGTGTGGAACTCTTCGCCGGAGATGTTGACCCAGCGAATCCGAAATCGCTCGCCCGATCGAACGTCGAGCGCGCGCGTCGCCGGGTACTCTTTGCCGTTGAGCGTGAAGTGATTCTCGGCGGCGCTTTGAATTTGCCACGACGAAATCATCTCAAGAAAATCGTGCGCCAGACCGCGCTCGACCGGCCGCGGACTCGACGGCGCAACGACGATTGCGCCGTAAAGTCCCGAGTCGAGCATCGCTTCGTCATCGTGCGTGTGGTAGATGAACGTGCCCGGCTGATCGGCGACGAAACGGTACACGAAGTGACCGCCGTGCGGAACGAGCGGCTGAGAAATCCCGCCGACCCCGTCTTGGGATACGGGGATGTCGTGCACTCCGTGCAGATGAATCGAATCGTCCGCCGGGCCGCCGTTTGTGTAGTCGATGAGGAGCGTGTCGCCCTGATTGGCAGCAAGCACCGGTCCCGGCACCACGCCGTTATAGGTGTTTGCCATTACCGTCAGACCGGATTTGAGCGTCCACGGCGCGGGACGCTCAACGATGTGAAAGATCTTGACGCGACCGCGTACGGTAGGGATCGCCTGATAGGCGCCGTCGGGGCGCTGGAATGTGCGCGATTCGCCGGGTCCCGGAGTCGCAACGGGGATCGGTCCGCGAATCGGCTGCAATCCGAGCGTCGTCGAATTGGGCGAAACGGCCTGATCGGCATCCGCCAACGTTCGTGTCGGGAGCAGAAGAAGCATGAGGAAGGCGGCCAGGCCGGCGCACCGAAGGGAGCTCATTTTAGGTGCGCCTAATATTGTTCGTAGGCACGCCCATCTCCTGGGATGACGGGGGCGGTGGAGATGCTCGGATGACGGGCTAGCTAGGCGGCTGGATGGAGGTCGTCGTGCTTCGTGCCAAGCGTGAAAAGTCTGTGAATCGACGCATTGACGTTCATATCAAGCGGTAGTAATCTATTGTACTGCCTGTTCACAACAGCGGCGCACGGGAGGGGCAGTATGGATGCGATCCGCGTGCACTCGGGAGCGAAGGCCAAGGCCTGCGCCGAGTCCGTCAATTTGACCCTCGAGGCTCACGACGGGCAAGTGTCGGGACTTCGGCTGCACCATGCAGGTTGACGGCATGGGCGATACCTCTCCACCGGCGCAGCGACTTGTGCTCGACGGCGAGTACGACCTAGCACGTAAAGATGAAGTCGCGAAGCTCTTCGATTCACTCGACGGCGATGGCCCGGTGATCATCGACCTCGCCAAGGTCACGTACATGGATTCCACGGTCTTGCACGAGCTCGCTGCGTTGCGGTTGAAGAGCGACGGCCGTTCGATCACTTTGGTTGGTGTGAATCCACACCTCCGGCGCGTCCTTGACGTCGTGAACTTCGACCGGATCTTCGACATCGAAGAGTAGGTCTTCGGCTAACCCGCCGGACTCAAAGGCGTTACGTACCGTGCGGCGTGAAGAGTCCTGCGAACGGAGGACCTTACG
>JAFAHB010000213.1 GCA_019237435.1 Vulcanimicrobiota bacterium | reverse complement strand
TCCGAAAGCTCGTCGCTTCCGAGCTCGTGACCGATTTTCACGCTAGGAGAATCGCTGTTCATCGCGTCGGCGACGACTTGGTACAGCGTCTTCTGCTCCTCGACGATGCGCAATATCGAACGAAGTTTGCGCAGGTCCTGAAACTCGGGTTGGTCGAGCAGATTCTGCGCACCGGCCGCCGCGATCGTCGGCTGCTCGCTCGAACGCGCGGCGAGCGCGGCTGCAAGAACGGCGCCGCGCAGATCGTCCGAGACGCCGGCTTCCTGCGCTGCGTGCGCGATCTCGGATTCGGTTACGTCGCGAAGCGGACGGTCGGCAAAACACGCGTTGAGCGCATTGGAAAAGTGCGTCAGGTCGTCGGGCTTTACCTCGGCGCCGAGCTCGAAGAGGCTTTGCGCGGCGACGCCGAGCGACGTAACGACTATGGCGACGCCGGTGTGCGGCGAGAGCCAAATCAGCTGAATGTGTTTGAATCGCGGCGCTTCCTGTTGCGGCCTGGTGAGGAACGCGAGATTATTTGAGAGCCGGCCGAGCAAGCGCGTCGTATGATCGATGATCTCATCGAGCTCGCGAGTCGCATCGCCGAGCTCGTCACGGATTCTGCGGCGCTCGTCTTCGGTCAGCTCTTCGGGCTGCATCAGGCGATCGACGTAGGTGCGATATCCCGCGTCGGAGGGGATTCGCCCGGCCGAAGTGTGCGGCTGGACGAGGTAGCCGCCGGCCTCGAGCTCCGCCATCTCGTTGCGAACGGTCGCGGAGCTGATGCCGAGGTTATATTTTTGGGTGAGCGCCTGCGACCCGACCGGTTCCGCGGTGGCGATGTACTCGTAGACTACCGTGGCGAGGATATAGGCCTTGCGCTTCCCAAGACCGCCGCTCTCTATCACGTCCCCTACTGTAGCACTCTCGCGCCGTGAGTGCTAGCAGAAGCCTCGCCTTGCGCTCGTTCGATTGCTTGCGCGAGCTCGCTCCAGCTCAAACCCCCGACGGACACGTACGAGACGTTTCCGCTGGGATCCAGAACGAGCGTCACCGGAATTGCCGAGACGGAGTAGATGCGAAAGACTGCTCCGGCAACGTCTTCCACGAGCGGTAAGGCGATGTTTGAAACGTGAAGGTAATTGGCTGCAACGTCCGGGCTTTCGTCAGAGATCGTCACCACGGCGAGGCGGGTGCCGAATGTGTCGCGCGCGCGAACGAACTCGTCGAGCTCCGCGGTGCAGACGTGGCACCACGTCGCCCAGAAGTCGATCACAACGACGCGTCCTTTCAGATCCGAAAGGTATTGCGTTCCATGCGGTGTCGGAAAGATGAAGTTTGGCGGAGGCGCGTCGTACCGAATGGTTGCGAGCCCCGTTGACGAGGCGGTCAGTGCCGCGAGGACGAGTGCGGCGAGCACGCATCGCACTTCGGCAGGCGTGGCCGCACCGCCTCGGAACGTCTCGTGCATGACCAGGTCTGCGATTGAAGCGCTCCTCGAGGAGAGCCGCCGCTTTCCGCCTTCGCCGGATTTCGCCGCCGGCGCCAACGCAAGCGCGGAGATTTATGCGCAAGCGGAGCGAGACCACGCCGAGTTCTGGGCTTCGTGGGCCCGTCAGCTCGAATGGATCAAGCCGTTTACCATCCCGCTGGAATGGAACGAACCGTTCGCGCGATGGTTCGCAGACGGAGAGCTCAACGTTTCGGTCAACTGCCTCGACCGCCACGTTCGCGCGGGGCACGGCGAGCGAGTGGCCTTCTACTTCGAAGGCGAGCCCGGAGACCGGCGAGCGATTACGTACCGAGCGTTGCTCGACGACGTCTGCCGGTTCGCCAATGGATTGCGGGCGCTGGGAATTCGGCGAGGAGATCGCGTCGCGATCTACATGCCGATGATACCGGAGCTTCCCGTCGCCATGCTCGCGTGCGCTCGCATCGGCGCAGCCCACTCGGTGATCTTCGGCGGTTTCTCCCCCGAATCGATCGTCGACCGCGTCAACGATGCGCAGTGCATCGCGCTGATCACCGCGGATTGGGGATGGCGGCGCGGCAATAAGGTTGCGCTCAAGCGTAACTGCGACGTCGCCATGGAGCGCACGCCTTCGATCAAACATTGCATCGTCGCTCGCCGCATCGGCGACGAGGTTTTCATGCACGAAGAGCGCGACTGCTGGTGGAGCGAAGTGGTCGCCGGGCAGTCCGCGCAGTGCGAACCCGAGCCGATGAACGCCGAGGAGCTGCTATTTCTACTCTACACGAGCGGCACGACGGCGAAGCCCAAGGGCATCAAACATACGACTGGGGGTTATTTGACGCACGTGGCGATGACGCACAAGCTCGTTTTCGATCTCAAGGAAGATCGCGACGTGTTTTGGTGCACCGCGGACATCGGCTGGGTAACGGGACACTCGTATATCGTCTACGGACCTCTCGCCAACGGCGCCACCGGAGTGATCTATGAAGGCACCCCCGATTATCCGGACAAGGACCGGTTTTGGGAGATCGTCGAGCGCTACGGCGTCACCATTCTCTATACCGCGCCGACCGCGATTCGGACGTTCATGAAGTGGGGTTCGGAGTATCCGGCGAGGCACGATCTGTCGTCGCTGCGGCTGCTCGGCACCGTGGGCGAGCCAATCAATCCCGAAGCCTGGATCTGGTATCTCGAATGGATCGGCGCAAACCGCACGCCGATCGTGGATACGTGGTGGCAGACGGAGACGGGCGGCATCATGGTCGCGCCGTTACCGGGCGTCACGACGTTGCTGCCCGGCAGTGCCACGCTGCCTCTGCCGGGCGTTGGCGCCGACATCGTCAACGATCAAGGCGAATCGGTGCCGCTCGGCGGAGGCGGATACGTCGTGTTGACTCATCCGTGGCCGGGAATGCTCCGCGGCATTTGGGGTGACGACGAGCGTTACGTTCAGACCTATTGGTCCCGTTTTCCACATCGCTACTTCGCAGGCGACGGCGCCCGTCGCGACGCCGACGGCAACTATTGGTTCATGGGTCGTATCGACGACGTGATGAACGTCAGCGGGCACCGAATTTCGACGACCGAAGTCGAAAGCGCGCTGGTCGACCATCCCGTCGTGGCGGAAGCCGCGGTCTGCGGAAAGCTCGACGAGATGACCGGACAAGCGATCTACGCGTTCGTCTCGCTCAAGAGCGGCCATACCGGATCGGCCGACTTCGCCGACGAGCTGCGCGACCACGTTTCGGCAAAGCTCGGCAAGTTCACGCGTCCAAAGTACGTTACATTCACGCAAGAGCTGCCCAAGACGCGCAGCGGAAAGATCATGCGACGTCTCTTACGCGACATCGCCGAAGGTCGAACGCTCGGCGATACGACTACGCTTGCGGACTCGTCCGTGGTCCACGAGCTGCAGGAGCGCGCGAAGATCGAGGCTACGCAAGAAGAGTAGCGACCAGCAAATGGGGCGCCTGCGCGCGACTCATCCAAGAGGACCTTCTGCAGCGTTTCCCATAGCGGAGGACGAAGCTTTGGCTGCCGCTTTTGCCGCGCACGAACGCTGGGCATTCACGCAGGCCTATCGGCAATATGCCTCGCTGCTCTACTCGGCGGCGTACAACGTGCTGGGCAATGCCGACAGCGCCAAGGATTGCGTTGCCGATGCGATTGCACGGCTTTGGCGGGCGCCGCGCTATTCCACCTCGCGCGGTAAGTTGCGGAACTTTCTCGTTGTCTGCGTCCGCAACGAAGCAATCTCACGGCTGCGCCGGCAAGCCCGAAGGTCGCGCGCGGAAGAACGACTCGCCGGCCTTGCGCCCGATCGCCGCGAC
Source organism: Vulcanimicrobiota bacterium (assembly GCA_019237435.1). Taxonomy (GTDB): domain Bacteria; phylum Vulcanimicrobiota; class Vulcanimicrobiia; order Vulcanimicrobiales; family Vulcanimicrobiaceae; genus Cybelea. The sequence goes on along the minus strand of JAFAHB010000213.1, from coordinate 2,785 downwards.
GCCGAAGCGCCCGATCCAATCGAGCGCGATCGCGTTCGGCGCGCACTGCTTGCGCTGCCGCCGGAACAGCGAACTGCGATCGCGATGGCCTATTACGAAGGCAAGACTCAGAGCGAGATCGCCGCGGAGCTTCAAGAGCCGCTTGGGACGATCAAGAGCCGCATCAAGCTGGGATTGCGCAAGCTTGCGTCCGCGCTCGAGCCGAGTGCAGGAGCGAACGACGAATGACGCACGAACAGTGCGGTGATCTCGCCGAGCTGTACGCGTTAGGCGCCGTCGATGACGCCGAACGCGCGACGGTCGAGGAGCATCTGCGCGACTGCCCAACCTGCGCGCAAATCGTCGCCGCCGCCGAACGTGATGTCGCGCTCATCGCATCGTCGGAGCCCCAGCGCGAGCCACCGCCCGACTTGACGCGTCGCGTCGAGCGCGAGCTCGCGCCGCCGCGCCAGCACTGGCCGCTGCCGGCGGCGCTCGCCGCCGCGTTGATCGTCGGCCTTCTTCCATCGGCGTACCTTTGGAACAAGAACCGCGCGATGCACGATGCGATGCGTACGCAGAGCGGCGCGATGGAACGTCTCGCGGTAGCGCCGCATCGGATGGCGCACTTCCAAACGGAGCGGGGCATGCCGCCCGCGGAAGTCGCTTACGCCGCCGACGGCTCCTGGTACTTCGTCATCGTGCATGCTTCGATGGCGCTATCCCTCGTGTGGATGCACGACGGCGAGCGGACGATCCTCGGCAATGCGGTTCCGCAAGGAAACATCGCGACGCTGTACTTACCACGGAGCCATCGGATGGATCGCCTCGCACTCATGGACGGCAATCGCATCATCGGCGAGGCGGTTCTTTCATGGCAAAAAACGGCTCCAGCTCATCGAGGCGGTCGATCCGCGTAGCGGGGGGAAGCGCCGACAGAATCGTCGCGCCGTAGCGCGTCGAGGCCGCGCGACCGTCGAGCAATGCGACCAGACCGCGATCGCTGCTGCTGCGGATGAGGCGTCCGAAACCTTGTTTGAGCCTCACCGTGGCCGCCGGAATCATGTAATGCTCGAAACCGTCGAGGCCGCGGGCGGCTAACGCTTGGACGCGCGCCATGACGAGCGGATCGCTTGGCGACGGAAAGGGCAGGCGATCGATGATCACGCACGAGAGCGCGTCGCCGACGACATCAATCCCCTCCCAAAATGTCGCCGTTGCGAAGAGCACCGCGCCCGGCGTTCGCCGGAACCATTCCAGCAGGTGTGAGCGCGGAAGCTCGCCTTGCAACCGAATCGGAAATGCCAGGCGCTCGCGCACGAGCGCGTAGACCTCGCGCAATCGCGCGTATGACGTGAAGAGCACGAACGCGCGGCCGCCCGTGCGGTCGAGGCACTCTTCCACCAACGGCGCCGCGCGGTGCGCGAACTGTGACGATTTTGGATTGACGTCGGGAGGCGCGACGAAGAGCCGGGCTTGCCGCGCATAATCGAACGGCGAGCTTGCGATGAGTTCTTGCGCGTCGTCGATCCCGAGCGTTCGCCGCGTGAAATCGAAAGACCGATCCGTCGCGAGCGTCGCGCTCGTCAGAATGACGCTCTGCGTGCGCGAAAAGAGCGACGCCCGCAGAAACTCGGCGACCTCATGCGGGGCGCAGTTCACGTAGTACCGCCCGTCGGAATCGCCGCGCTCCGCCCACGCGATCGTTTCGGGCGCGCCGGCCTCGATACGGTCGATGACCGACTGATGCGCGAGGACGACGCGCAGCGCCAGGTCTCTCCGTCGCTCGGGCTCTGCGGGATCGTCGCTCGAGCGCTTCAGCGCCGACGCGGCATTCGCAAAGAGCCAGTTTTCCAGCCGATAGAGCGCCGTGCGCAGGCCTTCCAGCGGCGCCCAAACTTCTTCGTTTGCGGAGATCGGATAACGATCGGCGGGAATCCGCGCGAGCGTCGCCTCCAGCCGCGCGGCGCCGCGCTCGAACTCGGAATCGAAATCGGCAGGCAAATGATAGACGCGGTGCAGCTTTCGTAGCATGCGAGCCAGCGATGGGCCCGAAAGAGCGGCGGTCAACGCGTCGGTCGCCCAGCGCTCGCATTGATGCGCTTCGTCGAGCACCGCCACGTCGTACGGCGGCAAGAGGCCGCCGCCCATTGCGAGATCGAGGAAAAATAGCGCGTGGTTGACGACGACCAGATCGGCGTATTTTGCCTCGTCGCGCTTCGCGAAGAAAAAGCAGTTGCGAAAATGCGCGCAGTGTTCGCCGACGCACTCGTCGGCATCGGCGTCGAGCTGCTCCCACTCTTCGGACGCCGGTACGAATCCGAGCTCGGCGCGATCGCCCGTCTGCGTTCGATCGGCCCAATCCCAGATGCGTTGCAGCGATCGCGACGGCGCCAGCAACCGGTTCTCGCGCATGCGCTCCAGCTTTTGACGACAGAGATAGTGCGCTCGGCCTTTGAGCAGCGTCACGCGCACCGGCACTCCGAGCGCCTCGCGAACCAGCGGGATGTCTTTCTGAACGAGCTGCTCTTGCAACGCGATCGTCCCCGTCGAAAGCACGACCTTCTTTCGGCTGCGAATCGCTGGAACGAGGTATGCCAACGATTTTCCTACGCCGGTACCCGCTTCGACGATCGTATGCATGCTCTCCATGATGCCGCGCTCGACGAGCTGCGCCATCTGCAGCTGTCCGGCGCGCGGCTCAAACTCAGCCAATGATTTTGCGAACGGCCCGTCGTCGCCGAATACGTGCTCGAGTGGAACAATCACTGAACTTCGACTGCCGGCGCAATCCTTCGCGGCGGAT
>JAFAHB010000114.1 GCA_019237435.1 Vulcanimicrobiota bacterium | reverse complement strand
ACGCAGACCGGCAGCAGTCTGCCGGAGCTCTACGGCTATGGGCCAACGGCTAACGGCAACCAGCCGCCGCTCGTAACGATCGCAGGCCCTCGCGCAAACATCACCACGCATCTGACCGGCGTGGACTCCCAAGGCAACGTCTATCTCTGCAGGGATAAAGCCGTGATCGAGTTCGCGCCGTATCAGCAGGGTAATGTCTTTCCGATTCGCGACATCCATGGGGCAAACTTGAATTTCGTCAAGTTGCAGCCCATCGGGGTTGACGGAGCCGGAAACGTCTTCGTCGGAGACGAGGATGGTGGTCGCATCTACCGGTTCGAGCCCTATGCCGACGGCGACGTCGCACCGGTCGCGACGATCGCCGGAGCCAATACCGGCCTCATTAACCCCGCAGCGCTCGCGGTCGGCCGATAGCACGACGGGTGGCTAGACATCGAGCTTCACCAACCGATGTCTAGCCGCCGGGGCGCGCCTGTCTCGCGGCGAACCGTCGCCGCATGCACTCGAGAATATTGCCCGTTTTCGCGTCGCTTTCGCTGCTCGCATCCGCTGGCGGCTTAGCGCGGCCCGTGCTCGCGCAAATGGCGCCGCAGCCTGCGTTCACGCCGTCGACGGTTTCCTCGGATATCGCGCTCGTCGGTTGGGCGGCTGGACCCGACGTCACCGCGGAGCTCGATGCCGAGAAAACGATGATGCGCGTGCCAAGCGGTGCGAACGCAATGGAGATCGAGCGTCACCTATCATCGGTTCCGCATCGCGCCGGCTCGGCGGCCGATTACACGACGGCGCTCTACGTCGAGCAACGACTCGAGCGCGATGGTTTCTCGGCGCGGATAAAAGAGTATCAGGTCATGGTCACCGGTCCCCTCGAGGAGAGTCTGACGCTGCTCTCACCCCGGCACGTCGATTTCGATATGCTCGAAGGCGTGCCGGGACATCCCACCAAGTGGGAGACCATGGCCGGGCCGCCGTTTCTGGAAGAATCCGGCGACGGCGACGTGACCGGTCCGGTCGTCTACGTGAACACCGCGTCCAAAGACGATCTTGCCGAGATCGACGCGCGCCACGTCAGTCTCAAAGGCGCGGTGGTCGTCGTCCGCCTCGGCGCGCCCGGCGGTGGCGGCGTTCGCAATTCCGATCCCAACTGGATTGCGTACAACGAGTTGCGCAAACGCGGCGCCGCCGCGATTCTCGAATTCATGGAGCCCGCGACGACGGGCTTCGGCGGCGGTGCGATGTGGCCGTCGGGAAACTTTAAAAACCTCAACATGGCCGAACGCATGGGTGGCATGTCGCCGCGCGGATTCATGATGTTCCCGCCCGGCGATCCGACGAGTGCGGGAACAGCTCCGCTCCCCGGCGTGCCGCACAAAACGTGGAATGAGATTCCGCACGCTACGATCCCCGAGCTGAGCATCACGCAGGCAACGGCGCGCACGCTGCTCGCCGGTCTCACCGGCGAGGTCGTTCCGCAAACCTGGCATCCGATGTTCGAGTTCGTCCAGCATTTTGGCGGTAACGAGGTCGCTCGCGTTCATACGAAGTTCGAACGCAGGCTCAAAACAATCTGGCTGGTCTTCGGCGACTTGCGCGGCAGCGAGCAACCCGACTCGATCGTGATGATCGGAAGCCACCGCGACGCGATGACCTTTGGAGCGATCGATCCCGGAAGCGGGACGACGGTGATGCTTCAAGATGCCGACGCGTTTCATGCGCTGTCGCAGCAAGGCTGGAGGCCAAAGCGTACGATCGAGATCACGTCGTGGGACGGCCACGAGCTCGGCCTCTACGGTTCCGCCGCGTATATCTACGAAAACGGTTCGCAGCTGCGCAAAAGCGTCTTTCAATATATCAACACGGATCAGCTCACGACCGGCGATCCGTTCGTCGTCAGCGCGTCACCGGGGCTTTACGCCTTCATGAAGCAGATCTGCGACGTCGTTCCGACCGCCGACGGACGCGGCATGCTGGGATTTCGCGACCAGCGAGTCGACCCGCTGCTCAATCCCATCGTCGGCGGATCCGACCACCAAAACTTTTCCTACATGCTCGGCG
>JAFAHB010000030.1 GCA_019237435.1 Vulcanimicrobiota bacterium | reverse complement strand
CGTTCAAGAGTCTCACGCTCGCCGCATTCCTGCGCGCATGCATTGAAGAGAACGACCGCTACATGGCGTCGTTCGATCCGCGCCTAATCCGCCCGCGCGTCATGCCCGCCCTGGCGAGCCTCGCCTTGAGCATCGTCCAGGCAACGGATTGGGCGCGAGAAGCGCTACGGCCGAGTCCAGACCGGCGGCGGAAGACGCTCGGTTAAGTAGCGAGCACGCTCCGGCGAAACGCCAAGCAGACCGTCTAAACTCGTAAGCTCGAGCAGCCGACGCATATTGCTCTCCCCGACGAGCGCCTCGACACGACGCCCCGCATTATTGAGCCGCTTATACAGAGCGATAAGCTCGGCGAGCGCGGTCGAATCGAAAAAGCTCGCTTGTCGAAGGTCCACGAGGACGTCGCGCTCGGTTCCAACGGCGTGCAGAGCGCTGCGCAAGCGCTCGCGGCTCGCGACGTCCCATTCGCCCCGCAACGTAACGACTGACAAGTCTTCGTAGGTCGAGGTAAGGAGATCTTGCTCTTCGTCACCGTGCATACCGGTTAGTGTAGCGTCTCGCTTCTAGAATTTAAAGTAGATAAATGACGGTGATAGTCCCGGCCACGAGAGCAACTGCAGCGCAAGCAGCAACCCGGCGAGCGCTCCCATCTGCGCGAAAGGCCGCAACTGCGGCCAAGCGAGTTTGAGTTGCAAGCGATCGAACAGCAGCCGCAATGCGCCAAAAAGCACGATCGCGCATGCCAGAACGGCTTGCCATCCGCTCAACAGCGAAGCGCCCGCGCCACCCGCGAACAGCGCGCGATAAACGGCGATTGCATCGGCGAACGTCGGCGATCGAAAGAGCACCCACCCGAGCGAGACGATGACAAAAGTCGAAGCGATGCGTGCAACGGCTACCAGGCCGCGAGGCGCGCGCGCTTCGTGACCGATCCCGGTAAGACGCTCGACGCAAAGCATCAGCCCGTGAAATCCGCCCCAGGCAACGAAGGTCCACTGCGCGCCGTGCCACAACCCGCCCAATAGCATCGTAATCATCAGATTTCGCAACGTCGCCGGAGTGCCGCCCCGGCTGCCGCCAAGCGGAATGTAGAGATAATCGCGCAACCAAGTCGAGAGCGTGACGTGCCAGCGATGCCAGAAGTCCGTAATGCTCGTCGCCAAATACGGCATCCGAAAGTTTTCCGGAAAGACAAACCCAAAGAGTCGCGCGCAGCCGATCGCGATGTCGCTATAACCCGAAAAATCGAAATAGATCTGCATGGCGAATGCAAACAGCGCGGTCCATGCCGCCGGCGCACCCGGGTGCGCGGCGATCGAGCCCCAATACGTATTCGCGACGTCGGCGAATTGATCGGCGATCGCCATCTTCTTGAACAAGCCGAATCCGGCCCGCGCCAAGCCGTACGTAACGTCCTCCGGTCCGGGCGGCCGCCAAGCGAAAAGTTCACCGAAAAACAAACCCGCGCGAACGATGGGACCCGCGAGCAGCTGCGGGAAGAACGCGAGGTACAGCGCATAGTCGAGCGGCTTGCGAATCGGCGTCAGCCGGCCGCGGTAGACGTCGACCAAGTACGAAATGCTTTGAAACGTGTGGAAGCTGATGCCGATCGGCACGAATAAGTTGACGAGCCAAGGGTTTTCGTGCATGTGGAGTAGCGCCGCTACCGTGCTTGTGGTGAAGTTCGTGTACTTGAACGTGCCAAGAAACGCAAGGTTCGCCGCGACACCGGCGGCGAGCAGCAACCTAGGATTGCCGCGGCCCGCGTCGCGCACGCGTTCGAGCGCTAACGCGATGAGAAAGTCGCTTGCCGTGAGGATCCAGAGGAAAAGCACGTACCACGCGTTCCAGCGCGCGTAGAAATAATAGCTGGCGACCAGCAAGACGTAGCGCCCGGAGCGCCGCGGCAAGCCATAAAACAATGCCGCGACGATCGCGACAAAGAGCCAGAATTCGTAGGATTGAAAGCGCAACGGTATGCCGATGCCGACGGCCATGGCATACCATGAAAGCGCTCGTCCTCCGACTACACTCGCCAGGCTCGCGGACCTTATCCTGAGCGAAGTCGAAGAGCTCGGGATGACATGGTTAGGCGGCGCTGCGCTGCGGGTGACACGTTGCGAGAGCAGCAGCGACACGTCGGTGCCGAGCCGACGGCTAAAGCGCAGGCTTCCCTCTTGATTGAGATGATCTTCGTCGGCAAAAAGCTCGGGCTGCTCGAGCGCGATGTATGGCGCCGCGGGAATGAAACGCGCATGTTGCGACCGGGCGATCTCGAGCAGAGATCCGCTTGGGAGCTGTGTGGTTAGCCGGTCCGCGGGGCGTGTCGGTATCCGAACGAAAAAGACAGGAACGCCGGCGTCGGCATACCGTTGCGCGATCGGCCCGAGCCATTGGAGCCGGTAACTCTTATACGATGGACTGGGCCTCGCAACTGCGAACACCTGGGCGGCAATCGCGCGTCGGTCGTCGTCGTTTAGACCCGGTGGATAAAGGATCTCGTTCGCGACAAAATTGACGCTGAGTCCGGCAAGCGATTCCGTACGCGGATGTGCGCCGAGCGGATCGTACGCCTCCGGGCCGCCCTGCACGAGCTTGCGGATTCGCGCGAGCGGATCGGCGGCAAGGGCTTGAAAATCGTCGCGCAGCTCCTGACCGCGCCAAAAGAGATCGATGCCGTATTCGATGCGTTCGCGCGGATCGGAGAACGATCCGGCGAGCTTCGGCAGGTCGCCAAGCCGCGTTTGAAAGACGACGTACCGCAGATCCATCGGGCGGTCGTTGCCGTCCACGCTTCCAATTGCCGTGTCATCGTCGGCATAGGTGTCGACTGCGATGACCACCGCTCGAAAACGGTTGGCAAGCGGATCGATAGCGCGCACGAAAAACGGCCAGCAGCGCGGCGTCGTTCCGGGCAAACCGCCGTTGAGAAACCGCAAGTCTCTGCTGGCAAAGCTCGCGGCGCCGGGATCTAAACCCGAATAGATGCGCGAGTCGCCAAGAACTAGGATATCGCTGCTGGAATTGCTGGGAAGCCGGCGGAATTGATCGATCGCAGCCTCGAAGCTTCCGGTGCTCGAGTCCGGATCGAGCACGTGTCGGTAGAGCCCGGTACGGAATGCGACGACGTCGACCAGCGCGAAGAGCGCAAAAGCGGCCGCAACAAGAAGAGCGGCCGTTCTCTTTGCCGGTGGTTTGGATTGGGGACCCACTGCAACGTCCTTGTGCGACGGCGGTTTGGAGGCCTCTAGGGGAATGCTCACGGTTTAGGCATGCAAAGAACGCTTCGGCTTCGCCGACCTCCGGCTGCGCCGGTCGCCCTCATCACGATTACGGTGATGCTGGGGTTGATTATGGCGATCATCGATAGCACGATAGTGAACGTCGCGCTGACGACGATAGGCGGGAACCTGGGCGCGACCGTCGACGAGGTGGCCTGGGTTGCGACCGGCTACATCCTCGCCAACGTCGTCGTGATGCCGCTCAACGGCTGGTTGACCGCGCTGCTCGGTCGCAAAATGTTTTATGCGACGTCGCTGGCACTCTTTACGATTGCGTCGTTTCTTTGCGGAACGGCGCGCTCGATCTGGGTGCTCGTCTTTTACCGCATCATTCAGGGCATCGGCGGCGGGGCGCTGCAGCCGACCGCGCAGGCGATTCTGTTCGAGACGTTTCCCATCGAGCGACGCGGCGCCGCGATGGCGATCTTCGGCATGGGTGCGATGGTGGGGCCGGCGATCGGCCCGACCCTGGGCGGCTGGATCGTCGACAATGCCAACTGGCCGCTGATTTTCTATATCAACGTCCCAATCGGCATCGCGGCTTTTCTAATGACCCTTGCCTTCATCCCGAATCCTAAGTACATCGAGAAGCCAAAGGGAGGAATCGATTGGGTCGGCCTGGGGCTACTCACCGCGGGCTTGGCGTCGCTGCAATTCGTACTCGAGCAAGGCGAGCGCGACGACTGGTTCCAATCGCAGACGATCCTGATCATTACGGCGATATCGGCGGTCGCGCTGATCGTCTTCATAGCCAAGACGCTGCGCGACCGTCATCCGCTGGTCGATTTGAGCGTCTTCAAATTCCGCTCGTTCTCGGTCGGATCGTTCCTGGGCATCATCATGGGATTCGGTCTCTTCGGTACGTCGTTGGTGCTGCCGCTCTTCTTTCAAAACATGCTGGGCTTCACCGCGTTCGCCACCGGCATGGCCCTGATGCCCGGCGCGTTAGCGACTGCGCTCTCCATGTTGATCGTCGGCCGCATTCTCAACCGGATCGACGGGCGCTGGTCCATCGTTTTCGGAACGCTGCTCTTTGCCTGGTCTACTTGGCTCTTGGGCGGGCTCACCGTGCAGGCAGGCTACTGGGACGTCTTTTGGCCGCGCGTAGTTCAAGGCTTCGCACTCGGCTTTCTCTTCGTGCCGCTGACGACGATTTCGCTTTCCGACGTCCCGGTGCCGAAACTCGCAGGCGCCACGGGCGTCTTCACCTTGTTGCGTCAGCTCGGCGGTAGTCTCGGCATCGCGATTCTCACGACGCTGCTCATCCATCGAACCGCGAT
>JAFAHB010000082.1 GCA_019237435.1 Vulcanimicrobiota bacterium | reverse complement strand
TCGAGGGCGCCTCGGTTTCCGGTGTCAACCTGAGCCGACACGGTCACGGCGTTGACGTTGACGTTGATGCGCGGCGTCGTCCCGTCGAAAAAAAACTGCATCGGCGCCGCACCGGATACCGCGGCCGGTGCCGCGCTCGGCATTGCGAGCGTCAGCGTTTCGCCGGCGTAGTCGATCGTCGTCAAGAACCGCGCCAGAAACTGATAGCCGAGCATTCCATCGATGCGCATGCCTTCGGCAAGGCCGAATCCCGTGGCAATCGGCAAGACGAAGGCGTATTGATTGCGCACGACGGCATTCCCGACCGCGAGCGAGCCGACGTGCGCAAAGGCCGCGCCTTCAGTAGCGCTGCCGACGCCCTGCAGCTGTACCGAACCGGAGGTCTTCGCTTGAATCGCCGCGGCAACTTCGGGCGTTACGATGTAATCTCCGCCGCTGTCAAGCACGAAGGTGTACGGGCCGTGCCCGTCGAGCTTGACGTTGGGGAGGTAGACGTGGTTGTTGACGACTTCGATCGGCATGCTCGTCGTGGCGCCGCTTGCAATCGAATTGTCATGCACGTTCTGTCCCGGCACGCGGATGCGGTCCGCGACGTCAGCGTTCAGCTCGACGGATAAGACACGTTGCGCGAAGGTGTTTCCGCTCGAGAGCTGCGTGCTTGCCACGACAGGATAGAGAATGCCGTCGACGCGACGGTAGCGCGAATACACCGTCGTTGACGAGTTGATGCCGATCGTCGCCGTGATCCGGCCGATCAGATGCGTGCGAGGATCGATCCACAACGCGAGCTCGCTGCCGTTGGGCGGCGTGACCGCCAGCACGTCGTACGTTTGATCGGCCGCAGTCCGCTCGCCCGCATACACGACGGTCGCGCCGCCCGCGTCCTGGCGCAAATAGCGAAAATTGTCCAGGTAAGCCTGATCGATTGCTTGCAGGCGGCCGGCTGTGCCGCCGTCGATCGTGACCAAGCCGGCGTAATCTTGGCTCCAGGCGACCTTACCGTCCCAACCCGACGCTCCGCTCAAGGCGCCGGCGTTTTGGTCCATCGTAAAGCGAACGCTTCTGACGTCGTCCCACTCTTGCGCTCGCCCGGCAATGCCGAGGATCGTGACGGAAGCGACCGTATGCAGCGAGGCGATCGACGCGTAAGGCCTGGATAACATGGCCTTGCGCAAGCCCTCGAGCAGCGTCTTGGGCGACGTTTCCGCTCGTGCCGGCTCCAGTACGGCCGCGACCAAGAGCAGCAAAATGCAAAGGTTGCGCGCAAACGTGCAAATCACGCGACGTATATGCCTTGACCTACTGAAGCCGTCCTGGTAAACTGCCGGGGTTGCGGTTCACGCGGGCAATACGCCTGGACCCGTTGCAAAGCCCCTCCAAACTACACGCAGTAAGGAAGCATGAAGAACATCCTGGGCCGTAAAGTCGGGATGACCAATGTCTTCACCGATGACGGCCGCTCGGTGCCGGTAACGGTGATCGCGGCGGGCCCGTGTATGGTCGTCGAGCGGCGGACAAAGGAGACGCACGGCTACGATGCCGTCGCTCTCGGCTTTGAGTCGGTCAAGCGCAAGCGAGTGACCCGCGCGCTCGCCGGACACTTTAAAAAGCAGGGCGTTGAGCCTGCGCGCTTCGTGCGTGAATTCCGGATGGGCCTGGGTGAGGCGTCGGTTGGCGAAAGCGTCACCGTCGCAGGCTTTGAGCCAGGAGACCGGGTGGACGTCGTCGGCGTTTCCAAGGGCCACGGCTTCTCGGGCGGCATCAAACGTCACAACTTCAGCGGCGGCGGCGCGAGCCACGGCTCGATGATTCATCGGCAGCCGGCTTCGAACGGCGATACCAACGCCGGTCGCACGACAAAGGGAAGTCGACGTCCGGGTCACTTCGGCGTCGATCGAACAACGTTGCAGAACCTCGAAGTCATTCGCGCGGATGCGGATCGCAATCTTTTGCTCGTCCGCGGTGCGGTCCCGGGAGCCAAAAATTCGTTGGTCGCGGTGAGCCAAAGCGTCAAGACGCGCAGGGAGGCTCCCTAGTGCCGGCAGTCATCGACGTCTCGGGTAACGTCGTCGGCGAACGCAAGACGCCCGCGACGCTGCAGCGCGATTTCGCCGAAAAGCTCGACGTCGTCTATCGGGCGGTGCATCGCGAGTTCGCCAACCCGCGAGCCGGCACCGCATCGACCCGCAAGCGCGACGAGGTCGCCGGCGGCGGACGCAAGCCCTGGCGCCAGAAAGGAACCGGTCGCGCGCGGCAGGGTTCGACTCGTTCGCCGCAGTGGCGCCATGGCGGCGTGGTCTTCGGTCCGCAACCGCGCAGCTATTGCGAAAGCCTCAATAAGAAGGAACGCCGCCTGGCGTTCGTTGCCGCCCTCGCGGACCGCTTTGGAGCCGGCGCCGTCACCGTGCTGGATGCGTCGGACTTTGCCATCGGCAAGACGGCGGAGTTCGCGCGACTGCTCTTCGGCGACACGCCCGCGAGGAAGCGCCCGAGCACCCTGGTGATCTGCGCTGCCAACGAACCCGCAAGCAAGACCATCGCTCGCGTGAGCGCCAATTTGCCGCGCGTCGGCGTTACCACCATGAGCGCGCTCGACGTCAAAGAC
>JAFAHB010000063.1 GCA_019237435.1 Vulcanimicrobiota bacterium | reverse complement strand
ATCGGACTCATCGTTGGTTTGCAGCATCGTGCGACCGTAGCGCCACGCTGTGCCACCTGGTAGGCACTGCGCGCTTCAGGCGCGATCGTAAATTTTGAGCGCCAGCAATCCGTGCGTTAGTGCCGCGCCCGCGCGCAGGGCCGCCGCAATGTGAACGGTTTCAGCGAGTTCTTCGCGCGTGGCGCCCGCCTTTTTTGCATTGGTCGAGTGAACGTCAAGACAGTACGGACACTGCGTCGTCAATGCAACGCCCAACGCGATGAGCTCCCGATATTTCGGTGGAATCGCGCCGTTGGTGCGGCCGACCGTCTTGTCGAGCGCCGTGAATCCGGCAAAGCCTTCACCGTCGAGCTTCTCAAGCTCGGGCAGTAACGAGAGATCGGAATGCTCGTGATAATCGCTCATAAAACCTTTACCCCGGCGCGCTCGCCAACCCCGGGAAAGACGCCGTCGCGAACTTCTTGGGCGAATCGCGTTAACGCGGCGGTCGCAATGTTTCCGACCTCGGCATAGCGCTTTGCAAATGGGGGCGAATGCGGATACATGCCAAGGATGTCGTGCAGAACCAGAACTTGCGCGTCGCAGTGAGGGCCGGAACCGATGCCGATCGTGGGAATCGAGAGTAACTCGGTGATTTCACGCGAGATTTCGAAATCGACGACCTCGAGAACGATCGCATAAGCGCCGGCGGCTTCGACGGAGCGCGCGTCGTCGATCAAACGGTCGCGGTGGGTTCGCATCTTGAAGCCGGGTCCCAGACCGGCCGTTTGAGGCGTGACGCCGATGTGGCCGACTACGGGGATACCGGCCGCGGTTATGGCACGAATCCGCTGGGCTTGATCGCGTCCTCCCTCGAGCTTGACCGAGCATGCGCCGCCCTCTTTGACGAAACGAATGGCGGCGCGCAGTGCATCCTCGTCACTCACCTGATACGACCCGAACGGCATGTCGGCCATGATATGCGCGCGAGTTGTTCCACGAGCGACGGCCTGACTATGATAGATGATGTTCTCGGTCGTTACGGGCGTTGTTTCGTCGTAACCCAAAACGACGTTTCCGACGCTGTCGCCGACTAGGATGACGTCGATGCCGGCGGCTTCGACGAACTGCCCGAACGGCGCATCGTAAGCCGTCGCGATCGGAAACGGCGTCTTACCCTTGCGCCGTTTGATCGCGCCGGCGGTCAGCCGGCGGATCGCCGGATTCTTTTCAGGCTCGTACGGTCGAGCGCTCTCGGTGCCGTTGCGCGCTTTCATACCGTGAGCTCGGCTCGCGCACCGTTGGGATGTGCCGCGTCATCCCTAGCGGAGTCGAGGGGCGCCAAGGACTCGGCGAGCGCCACGAACGCGCGAACCGGCGTGCCAGTGGGGCCTTTTGCTTGCCACGCCGACTCGTTGTCGAGATAAGCGGTGCCGGCGATGTCGAGGTGGATCCACGGCGTCTTATCGACGAACTCGCGCAAGAAGGCCGCGGCAGTCAGTGTGCCGGCGGGGCGGCCGCCGGTATTTTTGAGGTCGGCGATGTCGCTCTTCATTTGCGTCGTGTAATCTTCGTAGTACGGCATGTGCCAGTAACGCTCGCCCGTCGGTCTTGCTGCGGTGAGAAACTCGTCCAGGAACGCACCATCGTTGCTGACGGCGGCCGATGCGGCATGGCCGAGCGCGATCACGCAAGCACCGGTCAGCGTCGCAGCGTCGACGATCTTGGTCGCGCCCAGTTTATTGGCGTAGCACAACGCGTCGGCCAGAATGAGCCGTCCTTCGGCGTCGGTGTTGATCACTTCGATCGTCTTGCCGTTCATCGCCCTGACGATGTCGCCGGGCTTCGTCGCCTTGCCGCCCGGCATATTTTCGGTGGCGGGTACGATGCCGACGACATTGAGCTTCGGCTTCAGGTTCGCGAGTGCGCTCATCGCTGCGATCACGCCCGCGCCCCCCGACATGTCGTACTTCATTTCTTCCATCTTTTCGGCCGGCTTGATCGAAATGCCGCCGGTGTCGAAGGTGATGCCCTTCCCGACGAGCGCGAGCAGCTCTTTGCTCGATGGATCTCCGTCGTAACGCAGGACGATGAACTTGGGCGGCTGGGCGCTGCCCTGTGCAACCGAAAGAAAGGATCCCATGCCTTCGTGCCGAGCTTGCTCTTCGTCGAGGACGTCGATTTGCAGTCCTCCGGCCTGCGCGACCTTTGCTGCTTCCTCGGCCATTTTGGTCGGCGTCATGTCGTTGGCGGGGGTGATCGCGAGGCGCCGAGCCAAGTTCACCGCTTCGCCGATCGCAACGCCGCGGGCAATTCCAGACTCGATTTCGTCTGCATTGAATCCGTGACTAAGCACTGCGACGTCCGTGGTTGCAAGACGACGCTCGGGATGCTCCTGATAGAGCGTTGTGTCGAAACTTCCGGTAATGACGCCTTCCGCAACGAACGACGCGCAAGGCGCTTCGTTGCCCGCAGCCTGCGGCGGTAACGCGATCGCAATCTTGTCGACGTTGCGACGACCGAGATAGCGAACTGCCGCGCCGGCGTAACGCGCGAGGAGATACGGCTCGAAGCTGCCGCGATCGCCCAGCGAGACCGCCAGCACGCGGCGGAACGGCCGGTCTTTGGCGTACGCGAGCACGTGGTCGCCGAGTTTTCCGCGAACGTCGCCTGACGAAAGCGCGTCGGCGATGACGCCGCCCAGCGCGTCGTCAATCTCTGCGGCAACGCCCTCGAGCGGGTTTCCCGAGAAGAACGGAACGACAAGCGCTCCGGCGCCGATGCCGGTGGGTTCGTCAGCGATGCGATAAACTTGCATGGTGGACCTTTCGAACGGTGAACTACTGCCAGCCTATGGCGGAAAGCTTAGAGAATCCTCGTGCGGATCAAAAAGCCGCCGCTTCGGACCGTTATGGCGAAGCGGGCGTTGACGTCGCCGCCGGTAACGAAGCCGTCGCGCGCTACCGAGAGCTTCTCGGCCAATGGCGCCATCCCGCGGCGCTTGACGCAATCGGCGGCTTTGCCGGTCTCTTCCGCTTACCGGGCGATCCGAATCGCGCGTTGGTCGCCTCCACCGATGGCGTCGGCACGAAGATTCTCATCGCGGCGGAAATTGGACGATACGGCGGCGTGGGTCGCGACCTCGTCAATCATTGCGTCAACGACATCCTCGT
>JAFAHB010000183.1 GCA_019237435.1 Vulcanimicrobiota bacterium | reverse complement strand
CGTCGTCGCTGCCAAGCGTCGTGACAATTCACGACGCCGTCCCGTTTCGCTATCCCGACCCCGATCCAAACCGCCGTCACCACGCGCAGGAGCCGTTTCTGCGTTCGGCGAGAACGGCTTCGCGCGTGATCGCGGTGTCGAACTTCGGTCGCGCGGAGCTCGAAACGCTGCTTGCGATTCCGCGCGGGAAAATCGAGGTTATCCTGCACGGAGTCGATGCGTCGTTCGTCCCCGGCCCCGCGGTACCGTTGCCAGGTGCCCTACGCGAGCGACCGTATCTGCTGTTCGTCGGCGACCCGATCGCAGAGCCGCGCAAAAACTTTGCGCTGCTCTACGAGGCCTATCGGCGAGCGTGGCCGCAGTTCGACGGACCCATACTTGCGGTGTTGGGTCCTCGCGCGCCGCAACTCGACGGCGTAGTCGGCCTCGGGAATCTCGGCGACGATTTGGTCGCCGGGCAAAACGAAGCGCTACGAGCCTGCTATCGCGGGGCCATGGCCTTGACGCTGGCCTCGTATCACGAAACCTTCGGCATGCCGTTGCTCGAGGCGATGGCGTGCGGAACCGCGGTGATCGCGTCGCGCGCCGGATCGCTGCCCGAAGTCGGCGCCGACGCGCCGCTGTATGCGCCGCCGGATGACGCCGACGCGTGGGCCGCGACGTTGCGCGCCGTCGCCGCCGACGCTGCGCTGCGCGAACGGTTACGCGCCGCGGGCTTGAAGCGCGCGAAGGCGTTCAGCTGGGACGAGAGCTCGCGCCGGCACCTCGCGGTCTTCACGGATGTGCGCCGGCAGCGTGATTAAGCTGGGAGTCGACGCCTGGAACCTTCCCGGCGACCGTCGCGGCATCGGCCGATATCTGCGCGCGATTCTACGGGAGTGGTCGGATTGGGCGCGCGATCGCGTCGAGGTAACGCTGATCGTCCCGGAGTGGCACACGTGGACGGTGCTCAAGCGCTATCTGCGCGAAGTCGCGCAGCGCCCTTATCGCATCGTTTCGCGCCGGTGGCACGGACGAGCCGGTCTCGACGCGCTCTGGTTTCCATTCAATGGCTGCAGCTGGACGAATTTCTCGTTGCCGGCCGCGGCGACGCTGCACGACGCATCGAACTTTGTGGTTGAAGACTACGCACCGGAAACGCAAGCGATCTTCCGCGCCGCGGCGCAGCGCTGCCGGGTTTTGATGACGGATTCGAAGTTCGCAGCGACTGAGTTGGCACGCGTCTTGCAGATTTCGCGCGAGCGGCTCGTTGCGATTCCCCTCGGCGTCGATCCGCCACGGGCACCGGCGCCGGTCTCGCTCGACGTCGCGTCATTGCAGCCATACGTGCTGTGCGTGGGGACGGCGGAACGCCGCAAAGGATTCGATACGCTACTCGCGGCGATGGCGCGCGTGGGGCGCGATCAGCCCGGGTTTCAGCTTGTCGTCACCTCGAACGTCGAGGGTTGGGAAGTGCCCGCGAACGTTCGCGTGCGGGCGTTAGGCTACGTTGACGACGATACGCTCGCCGAACTATATCGCGGCTGCGCTCTGCTGGCCTTTCCTTCGCGCTACGAAGGCTTCGGATTGCCGGTGCTCGAGGCGATGAGCTACGGTGCACCGGTCGTCGCATCGAACGCATCGGCAGTTCCCGAGGCCGGCGGCGATGCGGCGTGCTACGTACCGCCCGGCGACGATGCGGGGCTGGCTGAAGCGATCGTGCGCGTCGCAAGCGACGCACAGTACGCAGGCTACTTGCGACAGCGTGGATTGCGGCGTGCCGCTGAGTTTCGTTGGAACCGCACGGCAGAGCAGACGCTCGCGGCGATCGAGAGTATGGTCCGACGCTCAAGAGCCTCCGCTCAGGATGACACCGCGAGCCGCTAGGTGCCGCTCCGACGAAGGGTCGCGATCAGCTCGGCGGCGTTGGGCGCAGCGCGGTTTGCGACGAACAACAAATGATCCCCGGCGGGGATGAGCGTCCCATGCGCGCGCAGCGTTTGCACCAGCTGCTGGAGTTGGTCGCCATCGCCCAAGAGCGCCCACCGCACTGAAGACGCTCCCAGCCGATCGCCGTAGTCGTAGTAATCGACGACCGGTGCGGAAGGAACTCCGGCGATCCGCTCGCCGCTATCGAAGTTGAGATGATAAACCAAGAAATAGTCGCCGTACACCATCTGGATGTGATGGCGCGCCAGCACTTGGCGAACGCGATTGTAGTCAGACAAGTCGGCCGTTAGTTCGTTTCGCGAGCTGCTGCCGGGCAGACTGTACCCGACCAGATTCGGAATCAGCACCGCCGCAACGGTAGCCGCGCAAAGAGCTCGGCTCCAGCGCCACATTGCTTGAATGCCGATTGCGCAAAACGGCGGCACCGCCAAATACAGCGGCGCAATATAACGAACGGTCCAACCGCGGATCGAGCCCGCTTGCGAGAAACTGAAAATCGATACCGACGCTATCAGGATTAGAAGCAGCAGCACGCCGATCTGACGCGGCGCATAAACGTAATCGGAGCCGTTGGCGTTTCGATACATAGCGATGATGAATGCGAGCGCGACGATCGCGTACGCAACGACGAGCACGGTTTCCGGCCACCTTGCCGATCCGAAGAAAAGCTGCGGAAGCGCGTGGGTGGCGAGCCAAGCGAAGTTTTCTCCGGCTTGGGCGATGCCGGATGCGGGTCGCGAAGCCCAGTTTTGCGTGAGCGACGCGAAGCCGTGGGTCGCATTCCATGCCAGGAACAGCATCGCTCCGACCACCGCTCCGGCGAGTGCGGCGAGCCATTCGCGGCGCACTGCGCTTCTTCGGCCGAGTGCGATCCATGCAATCGCGGGCAGCGCCACCATGAGCGTTTCGAATGAAAAATAGATGCCCAGCCCGACGCTGAGTCCGAAAAGCACCGGCTGCCACGGCGCGCCCGTCTTTCGCCAAAGCGCCGCCAGCCAGAGCGTCGCCGCGCACGACGCAACGATCTCGCCGTATCCCCACGGAACGTACGTCACCGTCATAAACTGCTCCGAGGGGATGATTGCGAAGAGGAAAGCGACGCATGCGGACTTACGGCCGAGGATTGCCTGTAGAAATAAGAGCGAGAATATGAGATAGAGTGCCCCCCACGTTAGCCCGGTCAGCGCCAATCCGACTCTGCCCGGCCCAAAAAAATGAAAGTAGCCGGCTGCAACGTAACAACTTGCCGCGCTCAAACGTGTGCCGCCGGGGAAAAAGACCGGATATTGCCCTTCGGCGACTCGAAACGCGCATAGGCCCGAGAGCACTGCATCGGAGTCGCCCGTAAACAACGCCGGTGGAAAATAGAGGGCCAATCTTACGAGCAGCCCAACGACGACCAGCGCGATGCCGATCTTCGACATGGATTATTTCAGTTCGCCGGGGCTAAGCTGATGGACTGTTATCATCTGGCGGCCGGCATCGCTATTCGCGACGGAAGATTGTTGATGGTTGCCTCGCGCTATCCAAGCCATCCCGCACCGCTGTGGAATCTTCCCGGCGGGCGTCAGCTGCCAGGTGAGCTGCTGGCGGAGACTGTAATCCGCGAGGTATTCGAAGAGACCGGCGTTCGAGCGGAGGCCGGAGAGCTGGCGTACGTCAGCGAGAGCTACGACGGCGAGAGGCATTTTTTGAGCGCGACGTTTGTGCTGGAGTTGTGCGGCGAGGCGCCCCTCGACTCCGCTCGGGGTGACAGAGCACGGGACCACGTTGTGGAGGTCGGGTGGGTACCACTGGCAGAGGTCGGTGGTCGGATCGTCGTGGCGGTGGTTCGCGAACCGCTATTAGCCTATCTGAACCGCGACCTTTCGCGACGTTACGCCGGCTTTCATGAGGCGGGCATTACGATCGAGTGGCCTGCCGATTCTCAGTAGCTCCCGACATCCAGCGCTCGTAGAGCAGGCAATGGAGGATCACGTCGACGGGCTTACCGGCGACGGTCGCCCCGCGCGCAAGCGTTCCTTCCTCGTCGAATCCGTTATGTCGCAAGACCGCCCGCGACGACAGATTCTCAGGCAAGCAGTACGCTCGGATCTCGCGCAACCCGCCGCGCCGAAATCCCTCCGCGACAAGCGCGGCGACGGCCTCGGTGGCAATTCCTTCGCCGCGATGCTCCCGCACGACGCTGTAGCCGATCTCGGCGGTCGCGCGGCCAACGTCCGCGATTCGCAGCGAAACCCAGCCCAGCGGTTGCACTGCATCGAGCAAGGAATGGAGCAGCCATTCGAAGCGCCCGACGGCTTCGGGCGCAAAGCGCGCAGGCCGAGCACCGACGATTCGCAGGAACGCGGCGCGATCGACGTCGGGGAGATCCTGGTAATCGCGTAGATCGGGTTCTTGCAGCAACTCCCAGAGCACGCCGGCGTTCGCGGTCGTTACCGGGAC
Source organism: Vulcanimicrobiota bacterium (assembly GCA_019237435.1). Classification (GTDB taxonomy): domain Bacteria; phylum Vulcanimicrobiota; class Vulcanimicrobiia; order Vulcanimicrobiales; family Vulcanimicrobiaceae; genus Cybelea. The sequence goes on along the minus strand of JAFAHB010000183.1, from coordinate 7,648 downwards.
CATTCGCAAGCGCGAGGTGCGAAGCGTTCTCACAGCTTGGAGACTACCCACCGCAGCGGATCTTGCCGCCGCGCGGTCGCGGCGTGATGGGAGCGTCGATGGATTTGGCTGCTGCGTACGCAGGTACGGCGCCTGCGTGGGTGGACTTCACCGCAACCGTCGCGTCGTCGCCGCGGTTCTTTTATGGATCGCGAACGCACGCGATGCACGAAGCGTTCGACGTCCGCAGCAGCGTGGGGCGGCTCGAAATCGTCGACAACGTCGCCATTGCACCGCGGTGTCCGGTTCGCACGGGCGACCGTATCGAAGTCTGCGGCGAGATGGTGCACGACCCGCGCAGGCCGCCGGTCGTTCATTGGACGCATCACGACCCTGCCGGGCGTCACCTCGGCGGTTTCATTCGCTTAGGCGGGAGAGTGTACGCATAGGCGCATGCGATTGCATCCGCACCAGCTCCGGTATCGTCACGAAGCGAAAACCCTCGCGCTTGAGCGTCTCGACGATCAAACGCGTCGCCTCGACATCCGCGCTGCGGTCGCAAAGCCGCGCCGAGCCGTGCAAACGCGCGCACACGATCCCCTGATTACCGTCGTGTAGGTCGATGATCGCGCCGTCGCGAGCGTAACGCAGCACCCGCGCGGCGATGACTCGGGCCGGCGGATACTCCCAATCGTTCGCCAGCGGTACCGACCACATTACCGGCGTGTACCCGAGCTTGCGCACTTCGCCAAGCACCAGCCAGTCGCGCGCGCCGAATGGTGGACGCATGATGTGCGTGTGCAGCTTTGCCGCGGCGTAGATTGCCGAATCGGTGCGCTCGAGCGTTCGCCTCAACCCGGCGACGTCGTAGAGCAGCAAATGTCCGTGGCTCCACGTGTGATTGCCGATCGCGTCGCCGTCTTCCGCTTCGCGCCGTACGACGCCGGGGTATACTGCGACCGCTCGGCCGACCACGAAAAACGTCGCGCGCACGTGCTCGGCGCGCAAGACCTCGAGGATTTGGTTCGTGTACGGCGGATTGGGGCCATCGTCGTACGTGAGTGCGACCACGCGCTGGTCCGCCGGCCCACTGACCAGCGTCTTGCCAAAAAGCTGGTTTGAAGGATTTTCGACCGTCTCGTACGCGGCGACGGCAACGGCAGCGAGCAGACCGACGGCGAAGATGCCACGCATCACCCATTGGCGCCGTGCGCTGCGCTGGCGCGCCATCAACCGTGCATCGCGCGAATGCGCGCCTGCGCGAGCCCGACGTTGTGCCGGAACTCGTCTGGGCCGAAGTTGCGAAAATCGGTGACGATCTGCGCGTAACGCGAATCGCCGGCCTGCTGACTCGCGATGTACACTAAGTCCTTGGGCACGCCCTTGGAGAGATCGATCTCGAACTGTTGGCCCGCTTTCTTCGCCCAGTACTCCGGATCGGTAAACGTTACCGTGCGTTGGCCCCGCTTGTAATCCGCAAGCTGTTTTACGTAGACGGTGTAATGCCCGTCGGCGTTAGGCAGGGACGGTTTGTCCACGAGTTGCCAGATGCCGTCCTGAACGAGCCGGCCGTAAAAAAAGCTTACATCGTAGACGCGCGCCGCCGGCGCCGTAATCGTGATCTGATGTCCTTTGACGCCGCGAATGCGGTAGTCGAATGTCGAGACGCCCTCGACATCCGACGTCCGGAACTCCTCCTCGTAGATGGGCGGCTTGGCGTACCGAACGAGCATACGGGCATAGAGCGCACTCGGCGCGCGTTGCGCGTGAATCGCCGGGCCGAAACGGCCCATCTCTCCCGTGCCGTAGATGCGCCAACCAAGCGCAAGCATCACGACGCAAAGCACGACGATCAGGATTTCAATCGGAAAGCGCCGCATCGCAGCCGCCTACTTTGCCGACGCCGAGGCTTCCTGGTCGAGCACGCGATTAACCAGGCCGTCCGCCAACGCGTTTTGTTTGCGGGGCACGTGGCGGATTTCCACCTCGGCGAAGCCGCGCAAGAGCCGCAGCGCGCGTTGGTGCAGCGGTTGCAAGCCCGCATGCTTCACACGATATTCCCCCCGCAGCTGCTTGACGACCAACTCGGAGTCGAGTCGAACCTTCAATCGCCGTATCCCTCGCTTCGTGGCGGCCTCGAGGCCCAAGAGCAGAGCCGTCCACTCGGCAACGTTGTTCGTCGCGACGCCGAGGTAGGCACCCACCTCTTCGAGCAACTCACCCGAAGGGTCGATCAAAACAGCGGCGCTCGCCGCGGGCCCCGGATTGCCGCGTGACCCGCCGTCGGCAAAGAGCGTCGCGTCCACCCTCGCGGTTTCGCCGGTCGCGCGGAATAGACCGCTCGGTTCCTGGGTACATCAGAAGGCATGATTGGTTTTTCAATTCCCCGTGCGCCCGCGGCGGCATTGGGCGCGCTGCTCTTCGGGCTGCCGTTAAGCGGCTCGGCCGCGACGACCTCGACATTCTACGGGATTACGGTTCACGTTTCGACCCAGAACATCAAAGTACAAGATCCCAAGACGAAAGAAGTGTTGAGCTTCGTGCTCGTTCCGAAATTCGACCAAGTGTTTTCCGCCGACGGAAAGACGACGTATCAAATGAGCAAGGTCCGCGCCGGCCAGTACGTCGGAATCATCTACGATCAGAAGGCACTTGGCGTACGCCACGCCGATAAGATCTATATCCTGACAAACGCGAATCAAAAAATCGGAGCGCAGTAGCGCCTCGCCCTTGACGTAGCTGGGAGGTCGCTCTCGTAACGCCGCGAAGGGCGCGGCCATGCTTCGAGTCGTTCCCGGAGCGATCGTCAGCGCGGTCGTGTTCGCGGCTGCGACGATTTCGCTTACCGGAAAAGCAAGCAGCGTCCCCGCGGAGCAGCTCTTCGCGGCGGGTGATTTTCAGGCGGCGGCGGCAGCATACGAAACCACCTTACGGACGGCGCCGGGGGATCGCAACGCGATGCTCGGTCTCGCGACGATCCGCGTGTACGAAAACGACTTGAACGCGGCCGAGCCGCTCCTGGATTCGGTGATCTATTCCGATCGGCAAAATATGCGCGCTTCGCAGCTGCTCGCCGAAGTTCAGCGGCGGCGAGCCGAGGCTGCTCGACGAACGACGCTAGCCGGATCGGAAACCGCGGTGCCGTTCTTGACGGCGGATCCGCTGCCCGTGGTACGGGTCGAAGCCAACGGACGGCCGGCGAATTTCATCATCGACACCGGCGCCGACGTCGTCCTGGAACCAAGCTTCGCGCAAGCCATCGGCGTGAAGACCGCGCCGTCGGGCAACGGAATCTTTGCCGGCGGCTTGCGCGCGCCGACCGAAAAAGGCATGCTCGCGTCGCTTTCGCTCGGCGGTGCCACGGCACGCGACGTGCCCGTGCACGTGCTTCCGACGCACGCAGCCGAACTTTTTCGGAAGCTGCCCATCGACGGCATCGTCGGAACGACGTACTTCGAGCGGTATTTGGTCACGATCGATTATCTCAGCGATCGGCTGGTTATGCGGCCGAGATCGCCCGATGTATCGGCGGCGTTCCAAGCCAAGGCGCGCTCGGATGGCGCGGCGATCGTCCCATTCTACTGGGTTGGGGATCATTTCGTGATTGCACGCGCTCAGGTCAACGACGCGAGCGGACTCTTCATGTTCGACTCGGGTTTGGCCGGCGGCGGATTGATGCCGTCGAAGCAACTGCTCGTCGCCGCCGGCATATCGCTGCACGAAACAGCCGCGCATACCGGTTATGGCGGCGGCGGAGCCGTCACCGCCATACCGTTCGTGGCGCAGCGCGTCGCGGTCGGTTCGGCCGTTCAACATGGCGTCAGAGGACTCTACACGCCGGAGGGTTCGCCGTTTGGGATATTTCCGTTCGCGCTGTTAGGCGCGATTTCGAACGATTTTCTCCATCATTACGCCTATACGGTCGACTTCGATGCGATGAAAATCGTGTTGGAGTGACCCGTGCTAGCAGCCGCCCTTCATTCCGAAAGCCAACGCGCCCGACTCGAAATCTTCCCCTCCGTAAACCTCTTCGTAAACCCCCTGCCCGAGCCGTCGGCTGGCGGGAGCAATGAACACCAAGCCGGCATTCTGACCGTATCCCTGTGCTTCGATGGTTGCCACGAAAGTATCGTCGATCACCAAGTACGTGCCGAAAGTAAATTTTTGGCTGCCGATTACGAGCGAAGCCGAACCGTTGCCCGTCAGCGTCAGACAGCCGGTAAAATTGCCGCGTTGCGTGTCGGTTACGGTCACCGGATAGCTGCCGCTGTAGCTGCGAACCATAGCGCCGAAGCTGTAACCGCGCGCCATGGCCGCGCCTGGGAAGACGCTCATAGCCACGGTTGCGGCGAGCATCGACACAGTAACGCGTTTTAAAGAATTCATCATGAGTTTAATCCTAACAAAGCAAGTGCGGAGGATGCACCGAATCTAACTCACGGTGATGAAAAAAGTCTGAGGCTGCTCAGAGTGACACGGAGCGCCCCTCGACGCAGTTTATCCCGAGCGAGGTCGAGGGGCTCGGGGTGACGATGCTTGACGCGACGCCGACCCTACTCGTAGTCGGGGGCTTGGTACTCTCCCGATCCATGCATGAAGAACTTGGGACCGTACGGCGCTTCGATTTTGATGAACGGCCGCGGCGGTCGCGAGAAGTTGAAGCAATCCGTTGCCGGCGAGTTTGCGCGCTTGTCGGCGGCCGCAAGCTGATTGAGTCCCCAAAGGTCTTCGGCGAATCGCAGCACGCTCGCGGTCTCGTACTGCGCGTGCGAAACGTAGCGACGCTTGGCATACGGAGAGATCACTAAGAGCGGAACGCGAAAGCCCAATCCGTCGTAATCTTCGAATGGCGGGGGGACGTGATCGTAGAGACCGCCCCAATCGTCCCACTGCACGAAGACCGCCGTTGAGCTCCAAAACTTGCTTTGGCCGATGGTGTTGACGAGCGCGGCTACCCACGAAGGTCCGTACCCGCCGTAGCAGTTGACATGGTCGGAATCGCTGCAGACCGGCGTGATCCAGGTGAAGTTCGCGAGCTGTCCTTTGCGGACGTCGGTGATGAACTTCCAATTCGGCGCGATGACGTCTTTCTTCCAATCGGGCCCATAATAGATGTGCCGGATCGCCTGATAGCTCGACCAGTAGCTTCCCGAGCCGCTCGAGACGCTACCGTAGGCCGAAGCGTAGAACCGCCACGTGAGATGCGCCTTGTCGAGCTCGTCGCCGAGCGTTTGGTAATCGAAGCACGCCGGAATGGGCTTGCCGTACGTTCGCCTTTTCGTGATCGTCGCCACCTTGTCGCTCGATCCGCCCGAGCAGCCCCACGTCCAGTATGGCAGATCGACGCTCGAGGCGGCTTGCGCCGCGATCACGTACTGATGGCTGACGAAACTCTCGTCCAAGTGCGACTGGAACATGCGATCGGCCACGACGCCCTCGCGCGCCATATCGAAGTACGGTTTGGACTCGGTGTGCGGGACGTACACGTACATCGGATACGGCACCGGGCCCTGCTCAGCGGGTTCTCGATCGAAGCCGTTCATTCGGCAGTCGGTACCGGGCAGCTTTCCCTTTCCGTTGCACGCCAGAAACATTGATGCCGCCGAGTGATCGATCACGTATTTTTTCGTGAGCGAGACCGGGACGAGGTCGATTCGTTTTCCCTTGGAGTCTTCGCCGTATGGAACGGTATCCGCGCCCGGATAGCCCTGAAAGAGGTTGTCGAAGCTGCGATTCTCCTGCACGATGTAAACGATGTGCTTGATCTTGCCCGCACCGGTGTCGTCGAGCGAACGAAGCGGAGCGCCGTTCTGCATGTACGGCAGGCTCTGCGAACCGAACGAGCATCCGGCGAGCATCGCCGCCGTGACAGACCAGAAAAACCAGGCAACGAGGGGTCGTTTCATCCGAGCTTAGCCTTCCTATTGCGTATCAGGAGCGCGATTGTCATTGCGCTGGCGCAGAAAGAACTCCGTGCTCTTCGGCGCGCGGATCGGAACGAATTCGCGCGGATTTTGCGAGAAGTCGAAGCAATCGGCGGCCGGCGAATTGGCACGCCGGTCGGCGTTCGCAAGCCGCCCCAGCCCAAAGAGATCTTCGGCGAAGCGAAGCACCGAGGCCGTTTCGTACTGCACGTGTGAAACGTAGTTTTGCTTTGCGTACGGCGAGATGACCAGCAGCGGCACGCGGAATCCGAGCCCGTCGTAATCTTGAAACGGCGGCGGCACGTGGTCGTAGAGACCGCCCCAATCGTCCCACTGAACGAAGACCACGGTCGAATCCCAGAACTTGCTTTCTCCGACGGCGTTCACCAGCGCGGTCACCCACGAGGGGCCGAACCCGCCGCCGCAGTTGGGATGATCGGAGTTGAAGCAAACCGGCGTGATCCAGGTAAAGTTCGAAAGCTTTCCGGCGCGGACGTCGGTGATGAACCTAGTCTGCGGGGTGATGACGTCGGCAATCCAGTCGGGTCCGTAGCGGATATGCTTGACGGCTTGGTAGCCGGACCAGAACGACCCCGCGTTGCTCGACGGCGCCGAGTACTTGCTCGTGTAGAAACGCCACGTCAGCTTGGCGGCATCGAGCTCGTCGCCCAAGGTTTGATAATCGTAGCAAGGCGGCTGTTTTCGGCCGAGCTTGCGGTTCGCGGTTACGGTCGCGACGTAATCGCCGTAGCCGCCGTCGCATCCCCAATTGCCCGTCGGAAGGTTCACGCTCGATTTCGCCTGCGCGGCGATGATGTATTGATGGCTGACGAAGCTCTCGTCGAGGTGCGACTGGAACATACGGTCCGCGACGACCCACTCGTGCGCCATATCGAAGTACGGCCTCGACTCCTTGTGCGGCACGTAAACGTACTGCGGATTGCGGGGACCGCCATAATACAGCTCATGGTTGAAGCCGTTCATGCGGCAGTGGGTGCCGCGGAGCTTACCGGTGCCGTTGCACGCGGCGAACATCGCTTCCGCCGAGTGATCGATGTCGTACACGGTTGTTAGGCTGACCGGTTGCAGCACGATCGTCCGCCCTTTGGAATCTTTGCCGCGCGAAACGGTGTCGGCGCCGGGATAACCCTGGAACAGATTGTCGAAGCTGCGATTTTCCTGCACGATGTAGACGACGTGCTTGATCTTGCCGGCACCGGTTTCGTCGAGCGCTGGCGAGGCGTCGGGGCTGGGCGTTAGGGGCGTCGTTCTTAGGCTTGTGCACGCCGCGAGCGCTAGGCTCAGAACAAAGAACGACGCCGAACGCGTCATTCCGGATCGCCGCGCTGCGCGACGTGAGGCTGATCGATGAAATACTTCGCGTCGTGCTTGGCGTTTATTACGCTGAAGCCGCGCGGGGGTTGGTTGTAGTTCAGGACGTCGCCCATGCTGTTCGCGCGAACGTCGGTCGTCCCGAGCGACGGAAGGTTCCAGTTCTGCTCGATGTACTTGAGAATGCTGCCGAATTCATATTGCGTGCGCGAGACGTAACCCGTGCCGCTATTTCCAGCGGAGCCCGTAACTGCGTATGGCGAAACGACGAGCATGGGAACGCGAAAGCCGAGGCCGCCCCACTTGTCTTGAAACGGCGGCGGAACGTTGTCGTAGAATCCTCCCCAATCGTCCCACACTACGATGATGACGCTCGAACTCCAATACGCGCTTTGCCCGATCGCGTTGACGAC
>JAFAHB010000278.1 GCA_019237435.1 Vulcanimicrobiota bacterium | reverse complement strand
GCCTTCGTCGACGCCGGCGCCGACGTGCTTTTCGGAGATTTCATCTTCGCGCTCGACAAAGACATGCCCGTACGCGACCTGCACGAGTTCGAGCGGATGGCCGAACGCTATCTCCCCGACGCGTGCAAATTGCCGTTTCAGTTTTTTTATCCGACCGGCAAGAAACAAGAGAAGCCGCCGGAGCCGAAGTATCCGCAGTACTACGAGCAGGCGCAGATCATCGCGGGCGATTTTCACTTCATGCGGCAGTTCATGCCCGATCGTCTCGACGGAAAGATCGTCCTGACGAACACGGTGACGCAAACCAACATGGAAGAGCTTGCGGCGCGCGGCGTAAAGCTTCTCATCACGACGACTCCCGAAATCGCCGGACGGTCTTTTGGCACCAACGTCCTCGAAGCCGCGCTCTTGGCGCTCCTACGCAAGCGGTGGGACGAGGTGGTGCCTGCCGATTACGAGCGTTTGTTGAAGGAGCTTGCGCTCGAACCTCGTGTCGTCACCTTGTCGGCCTGAAGGAATGGCCGGCGTAGCGCGTGGGTATAGTGTTCCACCGGCGGCGCTCCAGAAGGGTTCGAGGAAGCCCTTGCGAACAAACGGCGCCAGCGTTCGAGGACGCCACTTAGTTGCTTGGGGCGCTGGTTGAGCTCCCCGTGAGGGTCTAGTAGTTGAACGAAAAAGAGATCGTGCTGACCGCGGAAGGTCTGGCGAAGTTGGAGCAGGAGCTCGACGAGCTCAAGAGCGTCCATCGGCGTGAGGTCAACGATCGCATTCGCCAGGCAAAAGAGTACGGCGACCTGAGCGAAAACGCGGAGTACGAGGACGCAAAACAGGAGCAAGCCTTCATCGAGGGGCGGATTCTCAAGCTCGAGGCGATGGTGCGCAACGCGCGCCTCATCGACGAGTCCGAATACGCCGCGGACGAAGTTCATCTTGGCGCAATCGTCAAGATCAAGGACCTCAAGAACAACGAGATCTACGAATTTTCGATCGTCGGCTCGGCCGAAGCGGATCCGTCGAACCGCCGAATCTCCAACGAATCGCCGCTCGGCAGCGCGCTCATCGGACACAAGAAGGGTGCGACCGTCGACGTCGCCACGCCCCGCGGGTTGGTCAAATATAAGATCGAAGCGATCAAGAGCAGCTCCCCGAAGAAGACCGCAAAGAAAGCGTCGTAAGACAAAGATTCTATAGACAGAGCTTCTATTGGACGAACTCGGCAAGACGGAAGCAGCGCTCGTGGCGGCCAGACGTGAGAATCTGGCCGCTTTGCGTTCGAGAGGCAGCGATCCGTTCGCGGCGCGTCGCTTCGAAGTCGAAGCTACGGCCGCCGAGCTGCTCGAACGCTATGGTTTTTTAGTTCCCGGACAAGATGCGAGCGCCGAAGGCTGGAGCATCGCCGGCCGGATGCTTTCAAAACGAACGATGGGCAAGACGAGCTTCGCCGACCTCGCCGATCGCACCGGGAAGTTGCAGCTCTATATCCGCAAGGAAGAGGTCGGCGAGCGCGCCTTCGACGACTGGGGCGATCTCGACCGCGGCGACTTGATCGGCGTGCGCGGTTATATGTTCCGCTCGAAGCTCGGCGAGCCGACGCTGCACGTTACCTCGTTCTCGGTTCTCGGTAAGGCGTTGATGCCGCTGCCGGACAAATGGCACGGCCTGCAAGACGTCGAGAAACGCTATCGCCAGCGTTACGTCGACCTCATCGTGAGCCCCGACGTGCGCGACGTGATGATCATGCGCAGCCGTTTGATCGCGGAGATGCGCCGCTTCATCGACTCCTACGGCTTTTATGAGGTCGAGACGCCGACTTTGCTCCACGTTGCCGGAGGCGCCGCGGCGCGGCCTTTCGTGACCGAGTGCAATGCGCTCGATCAGACGATGCAGTTGCGGATTGCGACGGAGCTGAACCTGAAACGTTTGATCGTCGCCGGGCTGGAGCGCTTTTATGAGATCGGCCGGATCTTCCGCAACGAAGGGATCGATACGACGCACAGCCCGGAGTTTACGATGCTCGAGCTGTATGCGGCGTACTGGGACGTCTCCGACATGATGGAGTTCAACGAAGCGTTGATCGCGCATCTCGTCTCGGTTGCAACCGACGGCGGAACGGAGCTGCCGCACGGCGACGCCACGATTTCGTTCGCCCGGCCGTTTGCGCGAATCGAATACCTCGATGCGATGGCGCGCCATAGCGGCGGCGCCTACACGCGCGAACGTCTGCTCGACTCAGGCGGAGCACAGCACATTCTGCGCGAGCTCGGGATACCGCCCTCGCCGTCGCACTCGCACGCTCTCGACAAAATCTTCGAACGCGTCGTGGAGCCGCATCTGACGGCGCCGACGTTCGTGACCGGCTATCCCGTCGTGGTATCGCCGCTTGCAAAACGGCGCGAGAACGACCCCGATATCGTCGACCGCTACGAGTTGTTTTGCGCGAGCATGGAGATTTCCAACGCGTTCACGGAGCTCAACGATCCCGACGATCAGCGTGCCCGATTCGCCGCGCAAGTCGCCGAGCGCGCCGCCGGCAACGAAGAGATTCCCGAGCCCGATTGGGATTACGTTCGCGCGCTCGAGTACGGCATGCCGCCGACCGCCGGAATCGGCATCGGCGTCGACCGCCTCATCATGCTGCTGACCGCGCAACGCTCGATCCGCGACGTAATGCTCTTTCCGCTGCAGCGCCAGCACGGCTAGCGATGCGCCGATTGACGCTGCTGGCAATGTTGGCGTTCGCGGCGGCCGCGCCGGCCGTCGCTTCCGTCGCGCACGGCTATTATTATTTGAAGCCAAATGAAATCAATCTGAGCGTGCTGCTCCCGCCGCCGCCCGAGGCGGCTTCGGCGCAGGAGCGCTCCGACGAGGAACAGGTCGCGGCGGCCGTCGCGGCGCGCAGTCCGGCGCAGCTCTTCGAAGCCGAGGAGGCATCGAAGCGGAGCGTTTTCTTCTTTGCGAGCTCGATCGGGCCGAACTTTTCGGCCGCGCGTTTGCCGCTGACGGCCGCGTTCTTTCAACGCGTGCGATCGGACGTCGCCGAGCTGGTCGACGGCGCGAAGGCGTATTGGCAGCGCCCGCGCCCGGGCGGCGTGCAGCGACCGCGCGGCTCGTATCCCAGCGGACACGCCGCTTTCGCGGCTTCGAGCGCCATTCTGCTGTCGCAGCTCGTGCCGGCAAAGCGCGACGCTATCTTCGAGCAGGCGCGAACGTTTGCCGAAAACCGGATTCTGCTCGGACTTCATTATCCCAGCGACGTTACGTCGGGATGGAACGCCGGGACGCTGGCGGCGTACGTCATGATGCGCGATCGCACGTTCCGGCACGATTTCGCGGCCGTGAAGACGGAGCTGCGACGGGCGAATCTCTGACGACGCTCCGCCTGACCGTCGAGTACGACGGGACGGAGTTTTCCGGCTTCCAATGGCAGCCCGAAGAGCGGACCGTGGCCGGCGTCTTGGAAGCCGCGCTTTCTCAACTCTTCTCGGAGAGCGTCAAAGTGACCGGCGCCGGCCGAACGGACAGCGGCGTCCACGCGACCGGGCAGGTGATATCGTGCGCGACGAACGCGGTGTTTCCATTCGATCGGCTTCTCGTTGCGCTACGGGGACTGCTCCCGCCCGACTGCTGCGCGCGCGAGGCTTCTGCCGTCGAGTCCGGCTTTTCGGCGCGGTTTGCCGCGCGCGAGCGCACCTACGTCTATGCGATTCTCAACCGCAGCGAGCGCAGCGCGCTGCTGGCGCGATACGCGCATCACGTCGCAACGGCGCTCGACGTGCGCGCTATGAAAACCGGTGCAGCCTGCTTGGTCGGAGAGCAGGATTTCCGTTCGTTCGCTGCGGCCGCGCCGGACGAACGGACTACGCGCTCCATCCGCTCGCTGGAGGTCCGGGAGTCGGGCGAGCTCGTCCGCATCGAGATCACCGCCGACGGTTTCCTGCATCACATGGTTCGCACGATCGTGGGCACGCTCATCGAGTGCGGCACCGGCCGGCGCAGCCCCGGGGAGATCGAGCGCATTCTCGAAGCCCGCGATCGGACAGCCGCCGGTCCGACGGCGCCGCCGCAGGGCCTTTACTTAGCAGGCGTCCGCTATGCCGACGGGTACGACTCGTTCGCCGAGCCGCCGATCCTCCGAGGGTAGGGACCCGCGCCGCTCCGCCCTTGGGGTTTTCGCGCTTGACGGGGCCCCCGGCTTTCCCGTAGGATACCTTGGTTGTGCGCACCTATCAGCAGAAGACGGCGCAGACCGAGCACCGTTGGTATGTGGTCGACGCGTCGGGAGAACGACTCGGCTCGCTCGCCGTGCGCATTGCGCGCGCCCTCTCGGGCAAGCACAAGCCGACCTGGACGCCGCACATCGATGACGGCGACCACGTCGTCGTGATCAATGCCGACCGAATCGAACTGGGCGGCAAGAAGTGGACGCAGAAACTCTACTATCGCCACAGCAACTATCCCGGCGGCCTCAAAGTGCAGACGGCCCGCGACATGTTCGAAAAGCATCCCGAACGGTTGATCGAGAAAGCCGTACGCGGAATGCTTCCGACGAACCGGATGCGCGACGCGCAGCTGCGCCGCTTGAACGTTTACATCGGCGCAACCCATCCGCACGAGGCGCAAAATCCCGCGCCGCTCTCGGCGATCGCGTAGGATTCGTTTGGATCAAGCCGCCGACGTCATTCAATCGACCGGTCGCAGAAAGCGCGCCGTTGCGCGAGTGAAGCTCTCGCTCGGACAGGGCGTCATCACCGTGAACGATAAGCCGGTCGACGAGTACTTTCCACGGCCGCAGCTCATTCAAATCGTTCGTCAGCCGCTCGAAGCGACGCAGACGACTTCGCGTTTCGACGTGAGCGTCAAAGCCGAAGGCGGCGGCGTCACCGGCCAGGCCGGCGCGATTCGGCACGGCATCGCGCGCGCGCTGCTGGCAATCGACGAAAGCCTCAAGGAAACGCTGCGTAAGAACGGCTTCCTTACCCGCGATCCGCGGGAAAAGGAATCGAAAAAGTACGGCCGCAAGCGCGCCCGTAAGCGATTCCAATACAGCAAACGCTAAAGAGCGTACTCAAATGCGCTGCGATCGCGGTCGGCGCGGTCGCACTCTATTGGCAACCCGATTCGTCGTGGATCGAGCGCGCGTACGTCAACGGCGCCTATTCGCACTGGGAGCTCGTCGCCTCCGCGATCACACGCCCGTTCCCATGGTCGCTCGGCGACGTCGCGGCGCTGGTGGGCATCGCGGCGATCGTTTGGCGGGTCGTCGTCTTTGCGCGGCGGCCGCAGCGGCGCATCGCCCACGCGGTGCAGTTGGCGCTGACGTGTGCGGCGATCGCCGGCGTCTACGCGGCCTGGTTCGAGCTGAGCTGGGGATGGAATTATGCGCGAGCGCCCGTCGAGGCGCGTGTACGATTTGATCCGGCGCGCGTCACGCCGGCAAGCGCCGTCGCGCTGCGCGGCCGCGCGATGGCGGAGATGAACGAGCTCGCGGCGACAGCTCATGCGCGCGCCGCGGAACCGCTGGACCTTTCCGCTCTCTACGCGGCATGGCTGCCTGCCGTGCAGCGGGCCGGCGACGATTGGATGCCGGCGGTGGGCGCCGCGAAGCCGACGATTTCCGATCCGTTCATGCTCGCGACCGGAACGAGTGGTTTCATCAATCCGTTGACGCTCAACGTTGCGCTGGCTTCCGATCTTCTATGGTTCGAGCGGCCGTTCGATCTCGCGCACGAGTGGAGTCACGATGCGGCGTACGCGCGAGAAGACGAGGCGAACTACCTCGCGATTCTCACCTGCATGCGATCTGCGGATCCGGCGATCCAGTACTCGGGATGGTTCGAGCTCTTCTTGTATCTGCCGCAAAAGGCGCGTTACGCCCACCGCGAGTTCGTGCCGCTGATCTGGCAGGATTTTGCCGCAATTCGCAAGCGCGACGCGCGCCACATCAACGTGATGCTGGCGCACTGGTCGTGGCGCACTTATAACGCCTACCTTAAGAGCAATCGCATTAGTTCGGGGATAGCCAACTACGACGAAGTGACGCGCCTGATGCTGGGTGCGCCGTTGGACGCGTCGGGACTTCCGATCGCGCGATAAACAACGAGGGAGCCAGATTTTCGGGCTCCCTCTTCGGTTAGCGTCTAGTGGTGCGGTGGTTTGTTCGGGTTGTTGCCGCCGCCCGGCGGTTTGCTCTGTCCCTGGCCGCCCGCGGGCTTGTTGCCTTGGCCGCCGCCACCCGGCGGTTTGTTGCCGCCCTGATGGGCGCCGTACATGCCGCCTTGCTGATGTGGATGTCCGCCGTAAATTCCGTTCTGCGGATGCGTGGTGCGCATACCGTTCGACGGGGGCTGTTTATGCGTTGATTGGCTAGCGGGACGGTACGGCGTCGGGGCGTTGTGCTTCGCCGTCGTCCCCGGAGCTTTAGTCGTCGTCATCGGCGCGTTGTGCGTCGTTGTCGGCGCCTTGTTCGTCGTAGCCGGCGCTTTATTGGTGGTCATTGGCGCCTTGTTCGTCATGGCCGGAGCCTTGTTCGTCGTCGTGGCCGGTGCGCTCTTGACTTGCTTCTCTGCGGCCATTTTGTCGGACGAAGTCACGGGCGCGTAGTCTTTGAACTGATGAGGATCGGTGACCGGCTTCTGTACCGCCGTGACCGGCGGTTTGCCCTTGTTCACGTTGTACGCAAGGTTGCGATCTTGCGAAGCGGCCTTCGCCTGAGCGACCTGAGTGCTCGTCGGCTTGATGCCGTGCTCGCGCGCCGCGATCTGGTCGTGAGTCGGCGTTATGGTCGTTCCACCCTTACCGCCGTTGTAGCTCACGTTCTTGCAGTTGTTGCAGACGTTCTTGTTGATGACGGTCTTGTTGTAGACGTTGTTGGTCACCGTCCGATTGACGTTGGTGACGGCTGAGTTATATGAGTAGGCTCCTCCGTTCCACGCACCGCCGTAGAAGCCGGTGCCCGGATAACCGTAGCCGTAGTTGATGCCGCCGTAGAAGCCGACGGTCGCGCCCCAATAGCCGGCGTTCCAGCCGTATCCGCCGCCAACGCCGACGCCCCAGTAGCCCGGCGTCCAGAGGAGTCCGACGGACGGCGGAGCGACCCAGGTGCCCGGTACCCAATAGTATCCGGCCGGTCCCCAGGCCCAGTAACCAGGTTGCCAGATATAGCCCGCAACCGGTACTGCCGGCTGCGCGTAGTACGGCATCGCCGGCGGCGGTACGCCGACGCTGAAGCCGACGCCGACGCTAAACTGCGCCGACGCTGCCAGCGGCACGGCGGCGATGAAAATGGTAGCGATGATTGCGGAGAGTGATCTTTTGATTTGCATTACTGCTCCTTTTGGAGAATGAGATGCTCGAATTATAGCCCAGCCGAACTTGCGCCCATGTGACGCCCGCGATGGTTTCACCGGATTCTTACCCGGCAATCAGTGCTTGCTAACTTGTTCCTCACCCAACTCTTAGTTCATATCGTAACCGACCGATTCGCGCAATAATCGCAAAAGCGAAATGGGAACCCACATTAGGGTTCCCATCTCAAACGCCGAGTCGGTCGCGTTAACCTCGGGGTGGCCGGCCTCCTCCGCCGGGATGACCGCCGGAGATACCGCCGTGCGGAGCACCGCCGCTGGGCGGACGTCCGCCCGACATGCCGCCGCGCGGAGCACCGCCGCTGGGCGGACGTCCGCCCGACATGCCGCCGCGATAACCGCCGCTGGGCGGGCGGCCGGCGGACATGCTGCCGTGCGAGTAGGTGCCGCCGGCAGGCCGAGCGCCGTAGCCGACGTGATGATAGCTGCCGCCGGTCTGCAGCCGCACGTTGTGCGTCGCGCCCGACGACATTTGGTTGTGATGCGACGCCGTCACCGGCGCGTTGTGATGCAGCGCGGTCGTCTGCGCGTTGTGATGCATCGTGGTCGTCTGGGCGCTATGATGTACCGGCGCGCTGACTCGGCCGTGCGTCGTTGCAGCGTTGTGATGCGCAACCGTCGTTGAGTGCATTTGTGACGACCTCAGCGGCTTCTGAACGGCGACGAGCCGCGGATGGCCGTGATTGACGCGCGCCAGTTGGCCGCGATCGTGCGCAGCAGCCAGCTCGTGGGTGCGCTGAGCGCGCGTTTCGGTAATGCCGTGCCGGCGCGCGGCGATCTGACCCGCGGTCGGCCGAGCATGCACTCCGCCGCGGCCGCCGTTGAAGCTCACGCGTCTGGGATCCGTCACGCCGCGATTGATGACCGTGCGATTGTACGTATTGTGGATCACGGTCCGGTTGACGTTGACGACGGATGTGTTGTAGTTGAACGTCCCGCCCGACCAATAGCCGCCGGCGAATCCGCTGCCGAAATAGCCGTAGCCATAGTTAATGCCGCCGTAAAATCCAACCGTCGGGCCCCAGTAGCCCGGATACCACGAATAGGCGCCGTTGTACGCTCCCCAGTAGCCCGGCGTCCAGTATAGACCGACGGCCGGCGGCGCGGTCCAGTAGCCCGGTACCCAGTAGTAGCCCGAGTAGCCGTAGCCCCAGTACCCCGGAGCCCATTGCCAGTTCGGATACGGTGCCGCAGGCTGTGCGTAATAGGGTAGCGCCGGCGGCGCGTAGTTAGAATAGCCGATCCCGACACCCCAACCCGGCCCGCCGAATCCGACGGCTACGCCGATGCCTACTTGGGCCGATGTGGCCAGCGGGATGGCGGCGATGAGAATGAATGCGGTGATTGCGGAGAGTGATCTTTTCATGGGCGGTTTGGCTCCTTTTCCGGAGATCAATATCCCAGATTCCTTACCCCAAATGCGAGCGCGGCGACTCGGTTTTAACTCGATCCTCAGAGATCACAACTTGATTATCTTGCGTACGCTTGGCGGCTAACCGGTCCCGATAGAATTCGCGCATGTTTGATGTCGCAGCGTCACTACGGCATGCGTTCGACCTGGCGCGCGAACGCCTGCATGATGCCCAGGCGTCGGTTGCGCTCGCGAACTCCGGAAGGCTCGCGGGCCGGTCTGCGGATTCCGCACTGTCGCAAACCGCTCAGGCGGCGATCTTCACCGAGGTCTTGCTCGCGGCGGAGCGCTCCCGTTTCGCTGAGATCAAGGAGGTCGCGAAATGACGATAGATCTGCTCGACGCCGCTGCCGCGGGCATGGACGCGCAGCGCGCGGCCTTAGATGTCGCCGCGCGCAACGTTGCGGCCGCGGAGGCGGCCGGTCCCGACGCAGAATACGACCGGCTCGCTCCGATCTTTAGCGTCATCGACGCGGACGACGGGGAACGCGTTGAGTTCAGCGGCACGCGCGCGATGCGCGGCACGAACGTCGACATCCTCACCGAGATGATCGCCGTTATGAACGCGTCGCGCGCGTACGAATCCGACGCAGCAATCTTCGACGTCGGCAAACGGTTAGCCGAAAAGACGATCGATCTGGAGCGACTGTGACGGTCGAGCCGATCGTTCCCGACGCGCCGATTAGCCCCGACGTTCGGAACGATCGGCCCAATGACGGCGATGTTGCACTCTTTTCACGCGCTCTCGATGCTCTTGGTTCCGCGCTGACCGGCGCGACGCGCGCCGAAGACGAATTCGCGTACGGGCGAGGAACGTTGCAGGCCGCGGTTTACGAACGCGCGCAAGCCGACGTCGCGCTTTCCGTCGCGGTCGCAACCGCGCAACGCGCTGCGCAAGCCGTGCAGTCCGTCTTCAACATGCAAGTCTAGGAGCGGTTGCGAAGATGAGCGGAGCGGCGCAGCTGCTGGCTCGGTGGAGCGCGCTACCTCGCTGGACTCGCGTCGTCTGCGGTGGAGTTATCTCGATTGCTTTGACGCTCGCAATCGCGGCATCGATTGCACTCCACCCGTCGCGCGCCACGCTCTTTCCCACGCCATTGCACCCCGAACAGCTTGCTGAAGTCGAAGAACGCCTCGCAGAATGGAATGTTGCGTTTATGCCGGCGAGCGACAACGTTACCGTCGATGCGGGTCGCCGTAACGATCTGCTGTTGCGGCTGTCGCTGGCCGGCGTTCCGCATTCGCACTTATCCAGCACGGGCGAGGCGCTCGCCGCGATCGGCGTGCTGACGCCGCAGGCCGTCATCGACGCGCAAACGCGCGCCGGTCTCGCCGGTGACATCGAAGCGGGTTTGCGCGGCATCGACGGCGTCGACGACGCGCGCGTTATCGTGGCCCCGGCCAAACCGGCCGAGTTTGCCGATGACACGGCACACGATGCGAGCGCATCGGTTCGCCTTCATCTGCGTACGGGCGCAATGTTGCCCCGTCAGGCAATCGCGGGCATACGCGCCTTCGTTGCCGCCAGCGTGCCGCAACTCGAACCAGCGCGCGTGACCGTTCTCGACGATCGCGGCCTCGCGCTTGGCGACGACGCCGCGAAAACTGACGATGCCGCCGATTTACAGCGATCGTTGCAGAGTGCGCTCGATGCCGCCTTCGGCGATGGGGCGGCTATCGTTCGGGTGCGTGTCGAATATGAACCCGCGCGAACCGCGCAGCACGACGTGCGCCGCACTCCGGTCGGTATCGCGGCGATCGCGCAGACGCGGCGCACCGAAACGTATGACGGCGGCGGCAAACGCTACCGCCGGCTCGAGGAAGGCCTAGACCGCGGCAGCGAGACGGTCGAATCGGTCGCCCAAGTGCCTGCCGGGGCGCTCAAACGTCTCTCGGCGGCCGTCTTCGTCGATCAGGGCCGTGCGCTCGATCTGGCAAAAGTGCGCGCCCTCGCAAGCGCCACCCTTGGTTTCGATTCACGGCGTGGCGACGCGTTGGCTGTCGAAGCCGTCGACTTCCATCGCGCGGCCGTGACACGCAAAGATGGGTGGTGGCTGCTCTACGGCGCGATAGCGCCGCTTGCGCCGGCGCTGATCGTCGCAATCGGACTCGTCGCTTGCGTCCGTATCGCTGTGCCGCCGGTAGTCGCTCTCGCTCAAGGAATCATCGAGCGGGCGGCCTTGGAACGGGCCTCGAAAGCCGCGGCCGGTTTTCCACCGGCGCGCGTGCGCACCATGCTCGAGCAAGAACCGCCGTATGCGGCGGCCGCGATTATCAGCGCGCTGCCTGCCGCCACGGCAACGGCAGTCTTGGAGCTCTATCCGCCTCACGAGCGAGAGGCGATCGTCCATCGCATGCAGCGCCCGCACACCCCGCTGCTTTCCGACGCGCAGGAGCTGCTGCGTCGCCATGTCTAGCGCGTTCGTTCCGCTGGCCGCATATCTAACGCCGCGCGTCCCCGAGCCGGCCTACGAACCGCCGGCGCGGGTCGCCGCGCCGGAGTGCGATGAGGCGATTCGCGCCGCCCGTCGCTTTCGCGCCGCGGTGAGCGACGCAGTCGATGTTGCGTTGCCCGAACTCTTGCGCGCGATTGCGCGCGAGGTGCTCGCTCGCGAGCTTCGGCTGGAGCCCGCCGAGATTGCAGCCGTCGCGGCTGCCGCAATCGCCCGATTCGGCGCCGAAAACGTGCTCCTCATTCAGACGCATCCGGCCGATCTCGAAAACTTACGCGAATTGGAATGCGAATGCGTTGGTGACGCCGCTCTGCAGCCCGGCGACGTTCGAATGAAGCTTCGAAGCGGAACGATCGATCTGACGCTGTCGGCTCGGCTCGAGGCGGTTCTTGCCGTATGGGGCTGATTGCTCCGCAGCGTCTCGCGCTTGGAACCTGTGCGCTCGGTCGCGCGATCGACGCGCATGGAGTGCCGCTCGATCGCGGGCCGGCGTTGCGAGGACGTAGCGTCGCATTGGAGTTGCGTTTGCCGCGACCGAACGAGCGCATCCCAATTGTGCTGCCGCTGTGGACGGGCGTACGCGCGATCGACGGACTGCTGACGATCGGCCGCGGTGCGCGAGTCGGAATCTTCGGTGCACCGGGAACCGGAAAGTCTACGCTGATCGAAGAGATCGTCGACGGTTCTGCAAGCGATGCCGTCGTCGTCGCGCTGGTCGGCGAGCGCGGTCGCGAAGCGCACCATTGGATCGGTCGGCGCAACCACGGGATGACTCTCGTCTGCGCGACTAGCGACCGCCCTGCGCACGAACGGGTTCGAGCCGCTCAGGTGGCAATCGCGCACGCCCGCTCCTTGTGCGAGCGCGGATTGCACGTACTGCTCGTGCTCGATAGTCTTGCAAGGCTCGCCGCCGGCTTGCGTGAGATCGCCGTTTGCGCCGGCGAAAGTGTCGGCCGTGGCGGCTATCCGCCAAGCGTGTTTTCGGACCTGGCCCGCTTCATCGAAGTCGCGGGCGCGTTTATCGACGGTTCAATCACGCTGATTGCGACGGTGCTGCACGACGGCGACGATCGCGATCCCGTGAGCGAGGCGTCGCGCGCGCTCCTCGACGGACACCTTGCGCTCTCGGTGCGTCGCGCCGAACGCGGATTGTTTCCGGCGATCGACGTGCCGGCGAGCGCAAGCCGCACGATGCAGGCCGTCGCGGCGCAAGCGCATCTTCACGACGCCCGCGTCGTGCGCCGTGCGATCGCGCTGCTCGACCGCATCGAAGATGCACGCGCGCTCGGCATCGAGAATCACGACGCAGGCGCCGTCGCGGCGATTGCCGCTGAAGCACGCATCGAATCATTCCTGCGCCACGAATGCGGCCAGTTGACGCACGCCGCAACGCTCGACGAGCTTGCCGCGATTGCGAGACTGCTCGATGAGAACGGAGCTTCCTAGCGACGTCGCCGCGGTCGTGCGGCGGATCGCCGAGATTGCCGGCGAGCCGCCGGTCGGCACCGCGGCGTTCGATTCCGTAATGCAGCGTGCTAGTGCGGTTTTGCGACCGTCGATCGACCGCTACGTCGCGGACGATGCGCGGGCCGCCGGCGTCGACCCAGGGCTCGTCGAAGCGATCATCGCAACCGAATCGGCGTTCGATCCCAAGTCGACTTCGCAAAGCGGCGCCCGCGGACTGATGCAGCTCATGCCAAAAACGGCCGCGGATCTGGGCGTGACCGATCCATACGATCCCGCGCAGAACGTCCGCGGCGGTACTCGCTATTTACGTTCGTTGCTCA
>JAFAHB010000274.1 GCA_019237435.1 Vulcanimicrobiota bacterium | reverse complement strand
ATCGGACCGCTCGGCGCATTGCCGGTGATGGAAGGCAAGGCGATGCTCTTCAAGCAGTTCGCGGACATCGACGCCTTTCCAATTTGCCTGGCAACGAAGGACGTCGACGAGATCGTCGAAACGGTCGTGCGCATCTCCCCCGTCTTCGGCGGAATCAACTTGGAGGACATCAGCGCGCCGCGGTGTTTCGAGGTCGAAGCCCGCTTGATCGAAGCGCTCGACATTCCGGTCATGCACGACGATCAACACGGTACGGCCGTCGTGATCATGGCCGCGCTGATCAACGCGGCTCGCGTCGTCGGCAAGCCTCTCGAAGATCTGCAAGTCGTCGTCTCGGGCAGCGGCGCGGCAGGCACCGCAACGATCAAGATGTTGCTGAACGCCGGAGTTCGCGACGTGATTCCGGTGGACCGGTTCGGTGCGCTCAATCGCAGCGACCGATACGAGAATCCCCACTGGCGATGGCTTGCCGAACATTGCAATCGCGAGAACCGCCGCGGATCGTTGCGCGACGTTCTCGAGGGCGTCGATGTCTTCATCGGCGTATCGGCTCCGGGCATCTTGGAACCCGAGGACATCGCGCGCATGGGGCGCGATCCGATCGTTTTTGCCATGGCCAATCCGAATCCCGAAATCATGCCCGACGTCGCCTCGCCGGTCGCGGCGGTCATTGCGACGGGGCGCTCGGATTTCCCCAATCAAGTCAACAATCTGCTCGCCTTTCCCGGAATCTTTCGCGGCGCACTCGACGTCCGGGCGCGGCGCATCACCGAAGGCATGAAGCTCGCAGCCGCGTTTGCAATCGCGGAGATCGTCACCGCCGACGAGCTCAACGCGGAATACGTCATACCGAGCGTCTTCGATACGCGCGTCGTCGATGCGGTTGCGAAAGCCGTTGCGAGCGCGGCGACCGAAGAGGGCGTCGCCCGGCGTATGCCGGCGGCGAACGAAGGGGACGGTTTCGGCGCAAGCGTCTGACCCCGCGATGACACCTCTCCGGCTCGATGCCGGCGATCCGCGCCCGCTCTACGTCCAACTCGCCGACCGGCTCGTCGAATCGATCGAAAGCGGAGAGCGCAAGCCCGGCGATCGCCTTCCCGCCATTCGTGCGCTTGCGCGGGCTCTCGACTGCGCGCGCGTTACCGTTACGCAGGCATATGACTTGCTAGGGGCACGCGGCCGCGCCATCGCGCGCCCCGGCAAGGGCACTTACGTCGCGTCGCCGCCGATACGCGGCGAGCCGTTTGCGCGGCGCTGGGAGCCCGACGTCGCGCGATTCGCGCGCGGCGCACGCCTCGAGGGCGTTATCGAGCGGCTGACTCGAGCTACGGAGCCCGGCGCGATCAGCTTAGCCTCGGGCCATCCCGCTCCCGAAACTTTTCCACTGCACGATTTCGCGCGCGCGTTTCATCGCACGCTGCTCGACGACTCACCGGACTTGATGCAGTATCGGTCCTCCACCGGCGACCGCGATCTCTGCGGAAAACTGGCATCGCTGCTTCGAGGGCGCGGTTGCCATGCCGACGCGAGCGACGTCATCGTTTGTTCGGGCGCCCAGCAAGCTGCGGACATCGTGGCGACCGTCCTGCTCGACGCTCGCAGCGTCGTTGCCAGCGAGAGTCCGACGTATTGGGGCAGCCTCGGCGTCTTCGATGCGCGCGGCGTCACGTACGTCGAGGTGCGCGGCGACGAAGACGGCGTTCGCAGCGACGACGTTGAGCGAGTCTTTTCGGAGTATCGGCCGCGCCTCTTCTACATCAGTCCGATCGCGCAGAATCCGACCGGAGCCGTCCTTCCGGCGCGGCGCGCGAAACAGATCGTCGCGTTGGCACGGCGCTACGACGTCGTCGTGCTCGAAGACCAGACCGGCTGGCAACTGACCTATGACGCGCGGCCTCCGCCGCCGCTGGCCGCTTACGATAGCGACGGTCGCGTCATCGTGATGGAGAGTCTCTCGAAGTCGATCTTTCCTGCGCTGCGGATCGGATATCTTTACGCCAA
Source organism: Vulcanimicrobiota bacterium (assembly GCA_019237435.1). Taxonomy (GTDB): domain Bacteria; phylum Vulcanimicrobiota; class Vulcanimicrobiia; order Vulcanimicrobiales; family Vulcanimicrobiaceae; genus Cybelea. The sequence continues at coordinate 1,202 of JAFAHB010000274.1, read as the reverse complement.
GGGCGGCATCAACGCCGCGCTGGAAGCGGCGAAGATGCGCGCCGACGTGTTCACCTCGACGCTCACGCAGCGTGCGCTCTGGCGATTCATGGAGAGTCCCGCATGCGCGCGTCACTTTCGGACGGCGCGCGCGCTCTATCGCAAACGCCGGGACGCGTTCGTCGAATCGATCGCCGAAATCATTCCCAGGATCGAGTTTCGTTCGCCGTCGGCCGGCGTCAACGTTTGGCTTTCGCTTCCACCGCGCATCTCGACGCAGGCGGCATTCGACGCGTGCGCGCGTGAAGGTGTGCTGGTCATGCCGGCCGAGCCGTTCTATCCCACGCGCAGTGGACCGCCGGCGCTGCGGTTATCGTTTGGCCATCTGTCGCGCGAAGAAGCACGCGAAGGTGTGGCACGTTTGGGCCGGGCGCTGGAGCGGTTCTAAAATCGAACGATCCTGCCGCGTGCCCTAAGGCAGCACGTCAATGTTCATAGTCGCGCTGGGGCGACTACCGCTGCCAGAGAGAGTTACGGTGAAGGTACAATGATCGCGCCGCCGATTCTTGGCGGCAAAGTAAAACGTGTATACCTCCGGGCCACCGGGATCGCCCGCAAACCCATAAGGATTTTCGTAAACTTTACTGCCATGCTCGCAGCTCACCGGCGGAGGGGGCGCAAGGCAAAAGTAAAGCGGGCAGTATTCTGAGTTGCAGAGGTAGAGATTGCGGCTCTTGCCTTGGGAATGCCGCAGATGCAGCGGCAACTTCCTGGCCCAACGCACATAATTGCAACCTTCGGTAGATGGGCCGACAGGGCGGACTAGCGGCGAGGAGCCGTTTGACGGAAGCACGGAACCAGGAGGACTCGCACAACCTGCGGCGAGTGCAAGCAATAGCGTACAGGCCACAATTCGTAGGACACTCATGACTCCTCGAAGCTAAAGAGCCCGAACGGGGACGGGGAGCGGCACGCCGTCCAAGCACTTGATTTCGGTAGTGCAGCGGTTACATCCTGGCGGAGGCTCACTTAGGCGCCGTTGCGGACCTAATCAAAGCCCGTTCTTCGACGCGAATGCGCCACGAGAGCAGCGCGGCGTTGAGAAATGAGAAGAGAATCGCAATCTCAATGGCGCCGAACGCAAGCGGCAATATCGCCACCTCCGCGCAGACGATCACGTAGTTGGGATGGCGGAATATTCGGTACGGCCCGCTGCGCACGCG
>JAFAHB010000264.1 GCA_019237435.1 Vulcanimicrobiota bacterium | reverse complement strand
GAACGCCGATCTACACTCACGATTTAGACGCCGCCGGCGTGCGGCGCGCCTTGGCGCAAGCGCGCAACGAGCGCAGCGCAGAATGGCGCGGAACCGAACGAAGCCCGGGCACGTTCGAGGCGCCGGCGTGATGGCGAGTTCATACGAGCGATTTCGCGCACTGCACGAACGAAGCGAAGCCTTCGTCATGCCCAACGCGTGGGACGGCGCATCGGCTGTACTCTTGGGGCGCGCAGGATTCGAAGCGCTCGGCAGCACGTCGCTGGGGTTGGCCTTTTCGCTCGGACGTCAGGACGGCCGCCATGCGGTTTCACGCGAAGAGGCCGTCGCGCACGCCGCGTTGCTTTCGCGCGTGAGCGGTTTGCCGGTCAACGGCGATCTCGAAGACGGCTTCGGGCCGGAGCCCGACGATTGCGTTGCAACGGTGCGCGCAGCGATCGCTGCCGGCTTAGCGGGCGTTGGGATCGAGGATACGACCGCCGACCCATCGCGGCCGATTCACGATTTCGATGCAGCCGTCGCGCGCATTCGCGCAGCCGCGGCCGCAGCACGCGGACGCATCGTGTTGACCGGCCGAACCGATAACTTTCTCCACGACAGATCGGATCTCGACGATACGATACGCCGCTTGAGCGCCTTCGCCGAGGCGGGAGCCGACGTGCTCTACGCGCCGGGGTTGCCGAGTATCGATGCAATTACGGCCGTCGTTCGCGCCGTCGCACCCAAAGCCGTGAACGTCTTGATTGGTCCGGACGACGGTGCCGTTGCATTGGCGCAGTTATCTGCAATCGGCGTACGCCGCATCAGCGTCGGCGGAGCCCTCTATCGCGTTGCGATGACCGCGCTGGTCAAGACGGCGCAAGCGCTGCGCGGCGGCGACCTAGCATCGGTAGAGGATGCAATCGGCGGCAGCGAGATCGCCGTGCTGTTGCCGCAAGCGTAACGTGCCGCCGTAGATTGAACCCCTTCGCGGAGGGGTAGAAGCTCCTGTGGTTTCACGAATCCGCACGTTTTTTGCGAACCTCGGTCCGGGTCTGATTACGGGCGCGGCGGACGACGATCCATCGGGCGTTTCCACGTACTCGGTCGCAGGCGCCTCTACCGGCTATTCGATGCTTTGGCTGGCGCTGGTCTCGACGCCGATGATGTCGGTCATCCAGGGCATGTGCGCGCGAATCTCGATGGTGACCGGCGAAGGCATCGCGGCGGTCATGCGCAAGCAGCTGCCGCTGTTTTTGGCCTACGCGTTGGCCGGGCTCGTGATCGTCGCCAATACTTTCAATCTCGGCGCCGATATCGGCGGCATGGCTGATGCTGCGCATCTCGTCGTGCCGATCCCGGTCGACGCGCTCGTTTTCTTTTTCGGCGTCGGCCTGATCGCCGCGCAAGTCTGGTTGCCGTACGCAACGATCGCCGCCATTTTCAAGTGGCTGACGCTTGCGCTGTTCGCCTACATCGTCACCGCGTTCATCGTGCGCCCGCCGTGGCCGAGCGTCCTATCGAGCTTCGCCATTCCTCACATCCGTCTGTCATCGGCGTGGCTCTCGACGATGGTCGGCGTGCTTGGAACGACCATCACGCCCTACCTTTTTTATTGGCAGTCGTCGCTGATGGTCGAAGAGGAAAAGGAAGCGGGCAATACGACGCTGGCCGCGCGGCGCGGAACCGACGCCGAGTCGGTAAAGATCATGCATGCCGACGTCAACACCGGAATGATCTATTCGAATCTGGTGGCGTTCTTCATCATCGTCACGACTGCTGCGACGCTGGGCGCACACGGCATGAACAACATCGAGACCGCCCAGCAAGCGGCGCTCGCGCTGCGGCCGCTCGCCGGGCCGTTCGCCGAGCTGCTCTTTGCCTTGGGCATGGTCGGAACGGGAATACTCGCGGTTCCGGTGCTTGCGACGTCGTCGGCATACGTCGCCGCCCAGACGTTTCGCTTTCGAGAAGGATTGAGCGAGCCGCTGCACCGCGCTCCGCGCTTTTATGGGATCATCGTCGTCGGCATCTTGATCGGCATCGGCATGAACCTGCTAAAAATCAACGCCATCAAGGCGCTCTTCTGGTCGGCCATTCTCAACGGCATCGCCGCCGTTCCGCTCATCGCCGTGATCGTTTGGCTTGCGTCTAACTCCTCCATCATGGGGAAATGGGCCAGCTCGCCCGTCGCCCGGGCGTGGGGATGGGCAACGTTCGCGCTGATGGCCGCGGCAACAGCCGGCATGTTTTACTTCATGGCACGTGGGGGATAGAGCGGCATGGATATCCTATCGGTTTTGAAAGACGAGCATCGAACGGTTGCAACGATGCTCGATAACGTGCAACGCTGCGAGCCCGAGGATCGGCGAATTGATGAGCTCGCGGGTGAGATCGAAAAGGCGCTGACGGCTCACGCGACGCTCGAAGAGCGCCTGTTCTATCCCGAGCTTCGCGACCGGGCCGAAGAAGTCGACGAGCGCGTCGACGTTTTTGAAGCCTACACCGAGCACGAAGTCGTAAAGCACCTGCTCGCGCTGCTGAAATCCGACCGAAAGCGCGACGAACTCTTCAAAGCCGAACTACTGGTCTTGGGCGAGTCGGTCAAGCACCACGTGCGCGAGGAAGAGTCGACGATTTTTTCGATCGCGCGCGAGCTATTGGACGACGACGAGCTTGACGATATCGGCGAACGGTGGGCTCGCGCGAAGAAGCGGCTTACCGCGGGTGCCTCCGCCAACGGACGGCGCGGCGCGGCGCGCAACCGGACGCCGCCCGCGCGCGGCCGAACGAAGGCGAGCGGAGGGAGCAGAAAGACGACCCGCAAGCGCTAACCATAGCTGGAGGAACCCCGCCTCATACCGTCAGAGTGCACTGCGGTGCACTCGCTCTTCGAGGGACGCGGCTCGCTGCGAGAGCCGTCCGAACGCCTGGCGTTCTGGTTGACGGCGCTGTTTGCGCTTCCCGTGGCCCTCGCGATCGGGTACGTGCTGCACGAATCGATCGGCGCTTCGCAGGCGGCGCTTTTCATCGTCATTGCCATGGTCTACGTGACGCTCGCGAGAGGGCGGCTTCTCGGCTCGAGCGTGCGCGTGCATCAGCGTCAATATCCGCGCGTCTTTACGATCGTTCAGCAGGCGTGCGCGGCACTCGAAATTCCGATGCCGATGATCTTCGTGCGCGAGGACAACTACGTGCCGGTCGTGGCGCTGGGATTCGGGGAACCGTACTCGCTCGTGGTTTCGAGCCACTGGGTCGAGCTCTTCCGAGACGACGAGCTTGCATTCATGGTCGGCCGCGAGCTCGGTCACATTGCGGCCGGCCATACGCGATTCCACTCGTTGCTCAGCGTCAACGGTAACGAGAATCCGATCGTGTCGCTGATCTTCGGAGCTTGGCTGCGGCGCTGCGCGCTCACGTGCGACAAGGTCGGGTTGCTCTGCTGCGGCTCGCTCGACGCCGCCATCCGCGCGATGGGGATCTCCGCATTTCATGAGTTCGGTCGCAAAGTGGATTATGAGGCGTTCGCCGAGCAGCACGCCGACGTGCAGAACGACTCCGTGTTGCGCTTGGGCGAATGGCTTAGCAGCGAGCCGTACGCCACTCGGCGCATCACGTCGTTGCGCACCTTTATGGCGACGGAGGCATATGCGCGCGCGGAAGTTTGGTTTTTGCGCGAGCGCGGCGAGGAGCCTCCGGCGCTGGCCGCTCCCGGCGAGTTTCACGTCGCGCCGCGCGATTGCGCCGGCTGGTGGCGGCGTTTCACGGCCTGGGGCATCGACGTAGTCGTCGTGAGCGCGATCATCACCTCGTTTGGCGGCAACGTCGCTGGAGTCGGCGCGCACACCGACACGAACGTTGCCGTAAATCCTGGAACCGTTAAGGTTTCGGCCCCGGGCGTCGGCACGTTCACGATTAACGGCAAGAAGAAAACGTGGACGAACCCGCTGATGGCGACGCCGTCAACCGCGCCATCGCCGGCACCGAACGAAGAGGCGACGGTCGGTCCGTTCGCGATCTCGGACCAGGGCGTCGCGGTGAAAGCGGGGGGCAAGGAGTTGCCGCTGAGCGTCGACACGGTCGCGGGCATCATCGGCGGTTTTATCGGGCGTCTGGGGTTCTTGTTTTGGTTTCCGGTCTATCTCGGTGCGCTCGTGATCGTCGGAGGGCAGACGTTCGGCATGCTGATCGCAGGGCTGCGCGTCGTGACCACCGATTACGCAAAACCAAGCGTCGCCCGTACTATCGCGCGCTATTTCATCGTCTTTTGCCTATGGCCGCTCATCATGCTGCTGAGCCTCTTCTGGCGCCGCATTCTTCTGCACGACCGCTGGACGAAGACGCGCGTCGTCAAGGTCGAGCGGGTGGTCGCCCGAATTGTGGGAACGACCTAACGGCTATGAAACT
>JAFAHB010000195.1 GCA_019237435.1 Vulcanimicrobiota bacterium | reverse complement strand
TTGCCGCCGGGACAAGTCCGATTGCAATCGGCGTCAATCCCGCGGGCACGTTGGTCTACGTGGGCAACTTTAGCTCGAACAACGTTTCGGCGTATAAGATCGATGCGGCCACCGGCGGGCTGTCGGCGGTGAAAGGCTCGCCCTTCGCAGCGGGGAGTGCTCCGACTAGCGCTCAGATCGACCCCAGCGGGAAGTTTCTGTACGTTTCCTGCGACGCCTCAAACAACGTCTATGCGTTCAAAATCGGGAGGAGAGGCGCACTCACGGCCGTCTCGGGCTCTCCGTTTGGAACCGGCGATGGGCCAGGCGGGGTTTCTCTCTCGCCGTCCGGCAAGTTTGCATACGTGCCGAGCTACACGCTAGGTAGCGTTTGGGGCTACACGGTAAATTCGCGGACGGGTTCGTTGGCCGCGATTTCGGGATCGCCATGGTTGGCCGGTTCGGACGTCACCGCCTTCGCCGTCGACAACACCGGGAAATTCGGATACGGCATCAACTATGGCGCAGCGAACGTTTCAGCGTATCGGATCTCTGCGACCGGAGCGCTGAGCCCGGCGAAGGGTTCGCCGTTCAGCGCCGGATCCAATCCGGCATGGATGGCGATTTGCGAGGTAGCGAAGGGCGTCTGTAAACCGCCGCCGTTATAGCCTATGATCCAAAAACGACCGGTTAGCCGGCTCGGCCGATATAACGGCGGTCGCGCGTATCGATGCGAACGATGTCGCCGGACTCGACGAAGAGCGGCACCGCGACCGTCGCACCGGTCTCGAGCTTGGCCGGCTTCGTAACGTTCGTCGCGGTGTCGCCTCTGAAGCCGGGGTCCGTATCGACGACCTTCAACTCGACGTGCGCCGGCAAGTCGACGCCGATCGGCGCTGCGTCATAAAATTGCACGTCGACGACCATCCCGTCCTTCAAGAAATCGGCGGGCTCGCCAATCAGATCGCGCTGCAAGGTGACGTTCTCGAACGTCTGCTGATCCATGAAATGATAGCCTTCGGCGTCGTTGTAGAGCATCTGCATCTGGCGATTGTCTACGACGGCGCGTTCGAGCTTCTCGCCGGCCCGGAACGTTCGTTCGAGCGTCGTGCCGGTCTTAACGTTCTTCAAGCGCGTTCGCACGAAGGCGGAGCCCTTTCCAGGCTTCACGTGTAGAAACTCGATGACGGTCCAAAGCTGACCGTCAACGACGATGGTCACGCCGTTGCGAAGATCGTTTGACGAAATCATTCGCCCCCACAGTACGGTTTACGACAAGCCAAGCCCTGGCGGAGAAGCTCCTCACTATGTCTGCCGTTTCGAAAGCCGAATCGGTCCTTCGGTGCCGGCCTGCAAACGGCGAATGTTCTCGCGATGCTTGAAGAGGATCAGCAGCGCGGCGAAGATGCCGTAAGCTGTTTCCGGCAGCGAGCCGGTGCAGACCCAAATCGCAAACGGCGCCGCGATGCTCCCCAACATCGAGCCGACTGAAGAGTAGCGGGTTAACGTGGCTCCCAGCAACCAGCCTCCGGTCGCCACCAGCCCGGCCGGCCAGCTCAGCGCAAAGATCGCTCCGAACGACGTCGCGACGCCTTTACCGCCGCGAAAATGCAGCCACGGAGAAAAGCAATGTCCGAGTATCGTGCCCGTTGCGACGAGCGAGGCGAGAATTTGTTCGCCGGGTGGAAAATCCGGGTCGATGCTCAAGTCCAAATGGTTTCTTTTGACGAACCAAAACACGAAAACTGTCGGCAAGAACCCCTTGAGCGCGTCGAGCAGCAAGACCGCGACCGCGCCTCCCTTGCCGAGCGTTCGCAGCGCGTTCATGGCGCCGATGTTCCCTGAGCCTTGCGACCGGATGTCGGTCCGGTAGAATATCCGGCCGATGACGTAGCCGAACGGAATCGATCCGATCAGAAAAGCTGCAACAAAGCAGACGATCGGTATGGCGATGAGAATTGCCAGAAGCGCGTCGGCGACGGATTTCGAAAGTCCAATGTCGCTCATTGCAACCTCTCGTCCGTTTCGCGCCGCGGGCGAAACTCGAGCGTCAGAGGGACGCCCTCGAAGTCGAAATGCCGGCGGATAGTGTTCTCCAAGAATCGCTTGTAATGGGTCTGCACGAGTTCGGGATCGTTGCAGTGAAAAACGAAACGCGGCGGGTGCACGCCGGGCTGCGATGCGTAGTAGATGCGTAGAAGGCGGCCTCCGACCGGCGCGGGAGGATGCGCCACCACGGCGGCGCGCACGACGGTGTTGAGCTGCGGCGTTGGGACGCGGCGGTCCAGGTTTTCGGCGACTCGAGCGACGATCGGCATGAGCCCACCCAAACGGCGGTGCGTCTTTGCGGAAAGAAACGTGACCGGCACGAATGTCGCAAACGCTATTTCGCTTCGAACCGCTGCGGCGAGTTCGTTCTGGCTTGAGTCGGGAGCTTGTTCGCGAACGAGATCCCATTTATTGCCCACGACGATGAGGCCCTTGCGTTCCTCGATGGCGATGCCGGCAAGCCGCCGATCCTGGGTCATGACGCCCGATATGGCGTCGAAGACCAATAGCGCGATATCACAGCGCGCGATCGCGCCGAGCGATCGCAACGCCGCGTAGTATTCGATCGCGCCGTGCGCCTCCGGTTTCTTTCGGAAGCCCGCGGTATCGACTAATCGGAACGAACGCCCATGCCACGCAAAGACCGCGTCGACGGCGTCGCGCGTCGTTCCGGGCGTTTGCGAGACCAACACGCGCTCTTGGCCGAGCAGCGCGTTCACCAACGAGCTCTTGCCGACGTTGGGACGCCCGATTACCGCCAGCGCGAGTTCGTTCGCCGCGTCGGACTCGGGCGCCGGCGGCGGCAAAAGCTCGACGATGCGATCGAGCAGATCGCCGGTCCCCTCGCCGTGGATCGCCGACACCGCGATCGGTTCGCCGAAGCCAAGCGCCGCGAACTCGGCATGAACCGCGACGGCTGCGTCGGAGGCCTCGGCTTTGTTGGCTGCCAAGACGATCGGCCGTCGCTTACGGCGCAGGATGCCGGCGACGTCGTCGTCGAGCGGATGCAGGCCGGTTTGGGCGTCCACGACCATGACGATGACGTCGGCTTCATCGGCGGCCGCCTCCGCTTGTCGCCGCGTCGCTTCGGCCAGCTCGACGCCATGCGCCATATCGGCGCCCGGATCGATGCCGGCGGTGTCGACGATGCTGAAGGCTCGGGCGCGCCACTCGCAAAGCGCGTACAGGCGATCGCGCGTCACGCCGGGTGTGTCCTCGACGATCGCGAGACGGCGGCCAATCAGGCGGTTGAAGAGCGCGCTCTTACCGACGTTCGGCCGGCCCACGATTGCGACCGTCGCCGGGTGGAGCATCCCGGCCATTTCGCGAAGGGCGCTTTCCGAGCATGCCCAGCATCTACATCGAGACCTTCGGCTGTCAGATGAATGAAGCCGACTCCCGTTACATTGCCGAACGTGCCGCCTCCGCCGGCTATCGTATTGCCGAGGCCGTCGAAGATGCGAACGTCGTCGTTCTCAACACCTGCACGGTTCGCGAGAGCGCCGAGCGCCGCGCCTACGGCCGGATGAATCATTTCAAGGCGCTCAAGACCGCCGATCCCGGCGTGCGTCTCGTCGTCACCGGGTGCCTGGCGGAACAAGAACGCGATGCGATGCGACGGCGCGCGCCGCACGTCGACGCGGTGTTCGGCACGCGAGAGCTCGCGCTACTCGGCGATCGTCTCGCCGACTGGGCGCAGGAGAGCGCGTTGGATGTGCTTGCGGAACGCGATCGGCGCGACAGCATGCTTCGATTCGCGCTGGGCGGTTCGGCGGACGGCGTGACCGACGCGTTCTCGCATTTGCGCGCCTTCGTCACCGTCCAGCGGGGCTGTTCGTACTACTGCACGTTTTGCATCGTCCCTCACGTGCGCGGCCGCTTCGATCACCGGCCGCAACGTGCGATCGTCGACGAAGCGCGCGCCCGCATCGCGAAAGGGGCGCGCGAGATCATGCTCGTCGGCCAGACCGTGAATGCTTGGCGCGATCCGGCCGGAGGCGCCGATTTCGGCGATCTTTGCAAAACGGTCGCCAACGAGCCGGGCCTCGAGCGCCTGACGTTCATATCGCCGCATCCCAAGGACTTTACTCATAAAGCGCTCGACGATCTTGCGGGCATACCGCAGCTCAATTCGCGCATCCATCTGCCGCTTCAGTCGGCAAGCGACGCGCTCTTGCGGCGAATGAACCGCAAGTATACGCTATCGCAGTTCGATTGCGTCGTCGACGCGATCAAAAGTAAAATGCCCGGCACGGCTATCACGACGGACATCATCGTCGGCTTTCCGGGCGAAACGGAAGACGATTTTGAAGCGACGCTCTCGTACGTGCGTGGCGGCGTGTTTGCAAACGCTTACACGTTCATCTATTCGATGCGGCAAGGCACGCCGGCGGCGCGTTGGGAGCAAGTATCGCACGAAGTAGCACACGATCGGTTTGTGCGCTTGGTCGATGCTCAGAACGAGGTTACGCGCCGATATCACGATTGCAAGGTCGGACGCGTGGTGAGGGCGCTGATCGCCGGCGATTCGAAGAAAGACGCGACTCGCCTAACGGCAAAGACGACGGACAACGTGACGATCGTCGCGCCAAAACCGCCGGATTGGGCGTCTCGCAACGGCGTGCAAGGACATCCCTACGCGCCGACGCCATGGCTCGACATCGCAATCGAAAGCGCGCACGTCTGGGGCTGCGCCGGCGCAGTGGTGGCGCGGGCAGAGCGGTTTGCCGATGCCGGAGCGCCGGTGAAGCAGCCGGTGGTCGATCTGATATAAACACTCGCGTGGCTAAGTTTTCGCCGATGCTCGAGCAGTACTTCGGGATGAAGGCGAAGCATCCCGAGGCGGTCCTACTCTCGCGCGTCGGTGATTTTTACGAGGCATACGGCGAGGACGCCGAAACGATCGCGCGTGCGCTGCAGATAGCGTTGACCAGCAAAGAGGCCGGCGGAGGCAAACGGGTCGCAATGGCCGGCGTTCCGCATCATGCGCTGGCCGGATATCTCGCGAAGCTCGTCGCACAGCGATTCGTCGTCGCGCTTGCCGAACAGCTCGAGGCACCGCAGCCCAATAGGCTCGTGCGGCGCGAGGTCGTTCGCCTCGTCACGCCGGGGACGCTGATCGAAGAACAGCTGCTCGACGGCAAACAAAACAACTATTTGGCAGCGATCGCGGCGGTGGGTGAAACGTATGCGCTTGCGTACGCCGACGTTTCGACCAGCTACAGCGCCGCGACCGCGATCGGCGGCGAGGACGCGTACGAGGAACTCGTAGCCGAGATCGCGCGCGTCGGACCTGCGGAGATCGTGGCCGACCTTCCTGCGGACGTCCGAGCGATGATTGCGACGGCGGTCGAGACGATGGGTGCGCGATTGACTACGCCGGCGCTGGGCATCGTCGAAACGCGTTCGCGGGAAAGCTTCGCCGGCTTTTCGCTCGAGGAATCGTTGGCCATTCATCGCGCGCTGGAAGCGCTCGAAGGCTTCGTAAACCGTACCGGCGTGACAAAGGGGAAGGCCGGTTCAATCGAACCGCAGCTCTATCATCGCCGGCAGTTCTTGGCGCTCGATCCCGCGACGCGCAAGAACCTCGAGCTCACGCGCGCGCAAGGGCAAAACCCTCGAGCGACGTTGCTTGCGACCCTCGACGGGTGTGCAACGGCGATGGGTTCGCGAATGCTGGCGCGTTGGATCCTGGCGCCGCTCGTCGATCGCTCGGCCATCGCCCAACGTCAGGATGCGATTGCGACGTTGCTTCAAGAGCATGCCCGCCGCGAGGCGCTGCGCGAGCTGCTCAAAGGCGCCTTCGATCTGGAACGCATCGCGCAAAAGGTTCGGTTTCGCCGCGCGACTCCGCGCGATCTGGGTTCGCTGCGACGCACGCTGGACCTGATTCGGCCGATTCGGCAATCCTTGCCGCCGGTATTGTCGTCGCTGCTAGAGCGCGTGAAAACCTTTGGCGATCTCGCCGCCGACTTGCAACGCACGCTCGTCGACGACCCCCCTCCGACGCTCGGCGAAGGCGGCGCGATTCGGCCGGAAGCGGATGCCGAACTGGCGGAGTGCGTCGCGCTGCGCACCGACGCGCGCTCTCAGCTCCTTCAGTTAGAGATACGCGAGCGCGAGCGAACCGGCGTCAAGACGCTGCGGGTGAAATACGCAAGCCCCTTCGGTTACGCGATCGAAGTCAGCCGTAGCTACGCCGGAACGCTTCCGCCGGAGTACGTCCGAAAGCAGACGCTGACCAGCGGCGAGCGATACGTCACGCCGGAGCTCAAAGAGCTCGAACTCGCGATCGCGACGGCACAGTCGCGCCAGGAGCGGCTGGAGCAGCGGCTCTTTGAAGCGTTGCTCGAACGCACCGCGGCGCAAGGCGAGGACCTGCTCGAAGCCGCCGGCGCGATCGCCGAGCTCGACGTTCTTACGGCGCTCGCGCAATGCGCGGCGGAGCGCGGCTACGTTCGCCCGGAGTTCGTCGAGGAGAGCACCCTCGCAATCGAAGATGGACGCCATCCGGTCATGGAAGCGATTCTGCACGCAAAGTTCGTTCCGAACGACCTCGACATGCGCGCCGGCGAACGCCGCTTCATCCTTCTGACCGGACCCAACATGGGCGGCAAGTCGACGTACTTGCGGCAAACGGGACTGCTGACGATCATGGCGCAGACCGGCTCGTTCGTCTCCGCGAAAAGCATGAAGCTCGGCATCGTCGACCGGATCTTCACTCGCATCGGAGCCGGCGACGATTTGGCTTCGGGCCAATCCACGTTCTACATGGAGATGGCCGAAGCGGCGAACATCCTGCGCCGCAGTACGACTCGTTCGTTGTTGCTCATCGATGAGGTGGGACGTGGAACGGGAACGCTCGACGGCGTAGCCATCGCGCAAGCGATCTGCGAGTTTCTGTTGAGTCTCGAAGAGCAAGCGCCGCTGGTGCTTTTTGCCACCCATTTCCACGAGCTCTGCGCGCTCAGCGAACATTGGAGGACGGTTGCCAATTTTCACATTACTGCGGTCGAAAATACCGCACGAGGCGGAATCCCGGTCTTCTCGCACCGCGTCCAACCCGGCAGCTCCTCGCGATCGTTTGGAATCGAGGTTGCGCGGATGGCCGGATTGCCCGAAGCCGTCGTCGAGCGCGCGCAAGAAATCGCCGACGCACTCTCGGGTCAAGCCGATGTGGAAGTGCGGGTCCCGCTGCGTAAAAAGATGCCGAATCGCGCAATTCCGGAGCGCCAGATCCCGCTGTTATCCTGAAGTTTCGCTGAGAACGCTTCGAAAAGGGGCGCCTTGCACGCCGACGGAAGATCTTGGCAGATGGCGCCTTTGAGGCCAAACCCTTCGAGCAGCGACTGCTCCAGAGGTTCCTAACGCTTGCGGTACTCGCGCTCGGCGGCCGGATTCTGCGTGGCAATCGCGGTGATCGCAGCCGCAATCGCGGATCCGATCGTCGAGTTCGCTTCGAACGCCGGCTGGTTCGGTACCGGAAACTTTACCGACCACAGCAGCATTGACGTGATGCCGGCGCTGCTCGCCGGCATCGGGCTGCTGGCGCTCTATCTGGCGCGCAAGGCCCGCGCCGTGTTGTCAGATCGCGCTCCCGAAGCGTTTGCGGCATTGCTGCCCGCGAGCTACGGCTTGCAGATTTTCACGCTCTACGTCATGGAGTCGCTGGAACAGCTAGCGGTGTGCCATCATACGTTGGGGCCGACGGTCTGGTTAGGAGCGCCGGCGCCGATAAGCCTCGCCGTCCACGCAGCAGTTTGTACGGTCGTCGCCCTGATGCTGCTTCGATCGAAGCGCTCGCTGGCGCGCGCGACGTTGCGAGTGATCGCGATCATTCGCGCCATTGCGACCCTCTCGCCGGCGATCAAGAAACCGTTCGGGTCGCGGCTCGCATCGCGAATCTGCTTCATCCGCTCTTCGTCCGTTTGCTGTGCGATCGGCGAACGGGCGCCGCCGATAGCCGCCTTCTAGTCTTTTCATTCGCACTCGTCGCGGCAGCGGCAAGGCCTGCGCCGCGCGGCTATCCGGGAGACTCTTCCATGTTTTCACAGCGGTGGATCCGCATACTCATCATAACGACGGCTGCCGTGCTTTCGGCGGTAGCCGGATTTCTCATCATTCGCGGGCCGGTTCGCCAACAGGTGGTGACGCAGACGGCCTCGCGTTCGTTCGGCCAGCTCAAACTCAACCTATTGATCCTTGGTTACCAAGAAGACGAGGCGACCACCGATACCATCATTCTCGCGCATCTCGACGTTGCTCGCCGCTCGGCGACGCTGGTATCGATTCCGCGCGACACGTGGGTCAAAGTCCCTGGCGACGGCTTCGCCAAAATCAATTCGGCATATGCGTTTGGAGGCGCGCACGCGACCGGACGGGTCGCGAGCAGCCTTTTGGGGGGCGTTCCAATCGACGCCATCGTAGCGTTGCAACCCGACGGCGCCGCCTCGATCGTGGACGCGCTCGGCGGCCTCGACGTCAACGTCGACGAAACGATGGACTACGATGATAACTACGGCGACCTGCACATCCACCTAAGAAAGGGCGAACAGCACCTCAACGGTGCCCAAGTCGCGGGATACGTCCGCTTCCGCAACGACCCGGCGTCGGACTTCGGACGCGTGCGGCGGCAGCAACAGGTGCTCAAGCTCATGATGGCTCAAGTCAGCGAGCCGCAAAACTGGGCTAAACTGCCGGCGATCCTCAAGCTTGCGCGCAAGCAAATACGCACGACGCTCAACGATCGGCAATTACTTTCGCTGCTGACAATCTATCGCGACGTGCCCGACGACAACGTGCGATCCTTCACGCTGCCGAGCAAAGCCGGATGGGTCGGCGATGCGTCGGTTGTTTTCGCCGATCCGCGCTGGGCGAAACTGATCGGCACGGTGCTGTTTAGCCGAAACGACCCGCCGCAAGACGAGGTGCTCGTTGCAAACGCGACCGGAAACGGCAAGCTCGACGGCGCGCTCGTCGGCGCGCTTCGCGGCGCGGGCTGGAACGTGCCGACCTTCGTCGACTCAAAGGTCAAGCGACGGAGCGTCGTCATCGGGACTTCGCCCGCTGCAAACTATCTCGCGAAGACGTTTGCAACGGCAATTCGACCCGGCACGAGAACCGCGCTCGTCATCGGCGCCGACCTCGCACCCGACATGGAATGATTTGAGCCCCGGCGGTTTACACCGCGACTTCGATTCCGACTTCGAGCCGCCGATCCGGCTTTATCTCGAGATCCGTAGCCAGCGTGCGCGAGAGGCGCTGCATGACGTCGAACAAATGGCGCTGCCATCGCGGCAAACCGCCGCGGCTCTTACTGACGACGACGGGATCGGCATAGACGAATGCCGTCGCGTCGTCGTCCAATTCGAGCTCGCGAGCTTCGCACGCTCGTAGGATGGGCGCAATCCGCGGCGTCTCCATGTAGCCGAAGTATGCGCAGACACGGACGAAGCCGCTCGCGAGATGGTCGACCTTGACGCGCTCCGCTTCGTCGAGGTAGGGGCGCGCCGGAAAGTCGACGGTGAGCAGCACGACCATCCGGTCGTGCACGAGCCGGTGCAGCCAGGGGTGACTGTTCACGAGCGGCACGCCTTCTGGATAGCCGGTCAGCAGAACGATCGTCGCGTCCTGACGGCGCGGCGAGGCGGCGTGCTCTTTGGCAAACTGCTCGACGGGTTCGAGCTGATTGCGCAGCTCGTGCGCGACCGCGCGCCTTCCCGTGAGCCACGTGACTGCGACCAAACAGATCGCGGCGGCGATCACGACCGGCACCCACGCACCGGCAAGAAACTTCGGCAGCCCGGCGGTAACGAAGGTTGCGTCGAGCGCTCCGAAGGCCAGGGCGAGCGGAAGTGCGACCACGGGCTTCCAACGCAGCGTGCGGGTGGCTACGACGTAAAAGACGAGATCGGTCGCGAGCATCGTAGCGGAGACCGCCAAGCCGTACATCGCGGCGAGCCTATCGCTGCTGCGAAAGGTTACGACCAGCGCGATGCAAACGATTGCGAGCACCGCGTTGATCATCGGCACGTAGACTTGCCCACGTTCGTCCTTCGAGGTATGCAGCACCGCCATACGAGGGCTCAAGTTGAGCGCGATGGCTTGCTCGGTGAGCGTGAATGCCCCGGCGATGAGTGATTGCGACGCGATGATCGTCGCTGCGGTGGCGAGCGCGACCATCGGAAGCAGCAACCAGCCCTGGGTGAGCGCATAGAACGGCGAATCGAGCGCCTTCGGATCTGCGGCGATGATTGCCGCTTGACCGACGTAGTTGAGAACGAGCGCTGGAAAGACGAACGAGTACCAAGCAAAGGTAATCGGCTTGCGGCCGAAGTGCGACATGTCGGCGTAGAGCGCTTC
>JAFAHB010000185.1 GCA_019237435.1 Vulcanimicrobiota bacterium | reverse complement strand
GATCGGCGACCTTGCGAGCGGCGGCGTGACCTCGAGCGACTTCCGCGTGCACGGTGTCGAGGCGCTGCGCGTCGTCGACGCGTCGGTCTTCCCTAGAATACCGGGGTTTTTCATCGCGAGCGCTACGTACATGATCGCCGAAAAAGCCGCCGACGTTATTTGGGAGGCGCGAAAGAAAGGAGCCCGGTGATGCCCTCGGTCGTCTTAGTCCATGGATATAGCGAAACGTCGCTCGCGGCGTATCAGCATTTCCCCGAGCTTCTGAACCAATCCGGCTACGATGCCGTCGTGCTCTCGGCGTTCGATTCGCTCGACGACTTCGTCACGATCGACGATTTGGCGCTGGCCTTCGAGATGCGCGTCGCCGACTTGGAAGCGACCGGCTTCGACGTAACGACAGCGGCGTTCGTTTGTCATTCGACGGGTGCGCTGGTCACGCGCCGTTGGATTCTGAACCGGCGAGATGCGGCTGCGACTCCTTCGGCGGCCGCACTTCCGGGGCGGTTGATCACCATGGCCGGCGCAAATCACGGATCGAGCTTGGCGGAGATAGGAAAAACGCCGATCGGGTACCTTCAGAAGCTTCTATCGAAGCACGTTCTCGCGGTCGGAAAACAGGTGCTCACCGATCTGGATTACGGCAGCGATTTCCTATGGAGCCTGAACGACGAGTGGATGGACGCGTGGAACGATGCCACGTATCCGCTGGCGTCGCAAGTGCTGGCTTTCAGTCTCGGCGGCGACTTCATCGGAAACGACGCGGCCATGAAACTTTTCTGGGCGACGAGCGAAGATGGCAGCGATAATACCGTGCGCATCAGCGGAGCGAACTTGAACTATGCGTTCCTCGAGGCCGATCCGGACGCCGATCCGCCGACGATCTGCAAGCGCGTGCTGGCGCGTCCGGTGCCGCACAAGATTCTGAAGGGCTACTCGCACTTCGATACCGATACCGGCATCCTGCACGCGACCGACGTGACCGACGCCGCATTTGCGGCGCTGCTGACGGCGTTGCAAACTACGGCTGCGGACTACGATGCGCTCGCGCAAACGTGGGCGACGGAGAATGCCGCGTGGGCGGTCGGCAACGATCAGAACGTCGACTCGACGGTCGTGTTCAGCTTGCGCGATCAGGTCGGCCGTCCCATCGGCGATTGCATGATCGCCTTTTGGGACGAAGCCGACATCCCAGGCGATCCGCGAGATGTGACGCTCGCGCCGACGCGACCGGCCGCCGCGAGCTGCCCTCCGCCTGCGGCCGAAACGCCGGAGGAACGAGCGACGCGCGAAGCCGTCGTCAACGCTTCGCTCAGCGTTTCGCCTGCCATCATCTCGAACTCGCCGATCCACAATGACGTCGCAGTAGGTTCGTACTCGTTCTATCTGAACTATCCAAACTGGATTGGTCCGGGCGGCACGAACCAACACGCGGTCTACATTGAAGCCGTGAGCGACAGTCAGTACATCGAATACAAGCCGACGATCTATCGGCCGTCGGTCGACGTAAATCGGCTGATTCAGCCCAATCAGTTCACCTACGTCAGCGTCACCCTCAATCGCGATCCCGACAACGAGTACGCGCTCTACACGTGGGCGCCCGCGCTCGATCCCACGGCGCGCGCGGCCGCGGTTTGGCGGCCGTTCCCGACATTGCCGTACGACGTCCCGCGGAGGCCGGGCACGTGATGCGCGCGGGATTGCTCGCCGCCGCGGTACTGGCGCTGGCGTCGCCGGCAAGGGCTGCGCCGGCGAGCGGCACCACTGCGGCGATGGCGTGTTCGGGTCACGGCAGCCACGGCGTTACGATCCAATCCTGCTCGTTCACGCTGGAACCATCGCCCGCCGGAAACCCAAACTACTTCGTTACCGTCACGCTGCGGTACTCGGCGCCCAATCCGGCCATGGCCGTACGATTCCGCTGCGCGCTGGGCGACGGGAACTCTGCGGTCTCTCAATATGGCGTGCTTCGCCAGTCCGGCGGGCACTTGACGTT
The DNA here is from genome assembly GCA_019237435.1 of Vulcanimicrobiota bacterium. Lineage (GTDB taxonomy): Bacteria > Vulcanimicrobiota > Vulcanimicrobiia > Vulcanimicrobiales > Vulcanimicrobiaceae > Cybelea. Next base: position 2,182 of record JAFAHB010000185.1, on the reverse strand, counting down.
CGTTTCTCCCTTTGCAAAGAGCGTGGTCAGGTCGATCGACTGCTTCGTTGACGCGACATGAACGCGAGCCCGCATCCCGCCCCTAGGAGTCGTTCTCGCCTCTGGTTCATCCTCGCCGGAATCGCGGCCATCGTCGCGATCGTCAGCGGCATTCAGTGGTGGAATTACGAGCAAGATCAAGCAAATGGCGCGCAACTCTACCATTTTCAACAAGCCGAAGACCGGCTCACGCGGCCGCCGTTCGACGACATCACTGCATCGATCGAAGTGGATAAATACCGGGCGTCACCCGATGCCGAGGATATCGTCAAGACCAAAGGATCGATCGGACTTTACGAGACGACCACGTTCAAGCTCAAGCCGCTGCTGACGGGCGGAAGCGGTGCATGCTCCGCGAGCAACGTCTACGGGTACGAGGTTCTCGTCGATGCGCCGGGCTTCACGGTCGACCGAATCGGCGACGCGTTTCGCTCGCGGCAAGCGTTGCTGGCTTCGGCGTGCAGCCTTTCGCCGAAGGCACCTCCGACCGCCGCGCCGTGGGTTTGGAACGTCATGCCGACGCGGCCGGGCACGCACGTCGTCACCCTGCTGCTCCTCGCGGTCAACAAGCATCGCGACGTCGTGGATTCGAATGAGATCGATATCCCGGTCTACGTTCAGACGCCGCCGGAACCGCTTTCAGCGGATATCGGAGTTATCGCCGTCATCGTCGGTATCGTCACCAGCGTGATCGGACTATGGCAACACCTGCGTCGCAAACCCCAAACCGACCCGTGACGGCAGGCACGATCGCTCTTGACGTCGATGCGTACGAGTCGCGTCTGGGGATTCTAGATCTGCTGTCGGCTGCGTTCACCGTGCCGGCGTACGCTGCAGACCCGATGGACGGCGACCGAATTCAGACGAAATGGCAGCTCACCTCCGGACGAGCGGCCAATCCGTGGTGGAATAAGATGAACTTTTGCATCACCGTCTGGAGACTGCAGGCGCTCATGAGCAGGGGCCAGTTTGCCAACGTCGATCTCTCGGGCACGCTTCAGGTGCCGTTGCCGGACGACGTATCGCGGCAGGTGTTGAGATATTACGATGCCGTGCAGCAACTGCGCAGCGCCCATGCCCCGAATCCGGCGCTGCTTCAGCTGCTGTTTTGGATCGTTCACTCGCACACCGTGAAGAAAGCAATGCAGGCGGCGCAGGCTGAGGCGGATTCACTTCCGAACGGCGAGCGTCAATTCGCGCTGGGCTGGGGCCGGGTCGTCGTGAAGGTGCTCGCGACTGTGAATTTCCCCACGGCGGGCGCCGTCATCGGTCCGATAAACTTGGACGACCTTCCGCAGCGCGTCTGCGATGCATCGGATATCGACGTGGGGTTGCGCAGCGACTTGCCGCCCCGGCAACGAGCGACCGTTTTGGCGATTGCGGCGTTATACCGAGAACGAGATGTGAGCTTCATCTACATGCCGTTGCTGGAAATCGGCGCGGCCCTTTTAAAGTGCATCATCGCGCTTGCGGCAAAGCTCAGAAATCACCCCTGACGGGCTGCGGGCGCCACGTTCGACCCAAGCCCGAACGATTCAGGATCGCGCGAAAGGCATCGAGGCTGGGGATCGCTTTCGAGCCGACGACGTTCCAAATCGCAGACCAGCCCGACCCACTGAGCCGCAGAACGAGAATCTCGTAGAAGTGGGCGACGCCACCGCGCTCGTAGTGAATGACGCACAGATCGGAGGTGCACGCCGCGAATATGAGCCGGCGTCCGGGCAAACCGGGGATCACGGCGTCGGACGCGTTAAAAGCCCCGCCGGGCTCCGCCATCTGCCACCCGGCCGCTGAGTTTCCATCAACGGTGAATCGGCCGCCCTTGATCGCGGCGGGAAGGGAGGCGAAACGATCGACCGGCTTCAGTTTCGTCAGTTGCTGCACGAGCGCCGTCGGCGGGGCGACGCCGGTCTGTGCCGACGCTGAAGCGATTGCAAGCGCCAGCAGCGCGAAAACCAGTCCGCCGTTGACGCATGAGCGCGCCACCCGCTCTAACTCCACGCCGCTCGATACACGCGCATCCAGTTGCCGCCCATGATGTTCGCGAGGTTCTCCTCGGAGTAGTTGCGTCTGCGCAGCTCGGCTTCGACGTTTGAGATTTGGGTTATGTTCTCGAATCCTTTGACGTAGCGAATCGGCGTTT
>JAFAHB010000251.1 GCA_019237435.1 Vulcanimicrobiota bacterium | reverse complement strand
ATGCTCGCATCGTGGCTCGCCGTGCCGCTGCTCGGGTCGCTTACGCCGCAATCGCGAGACCGCCGGGGCACCGTACTGCACGCCGCGTTGATCATCTTTCTCACAGCAGGCGCCGCGCTCGCGTTTGCCCATCAGCGTAGCTTTTTCGTTCGTCCTCCGGGTGAAGGAGGACGTTGGGTGATCAACGCGGTTCGCCCCTACGTTCCGCCGGGAGGCGTCGTCGTGACGGGGTGGCTCGACGCCACGTCGCTCGCATACGGCGCGTATGTCGACGGGTCGCTTCCGGGCAGGATCGTGATCTCCGACGACAAGCTGAACGTTCCGCTCTACCGGCAATGGGCCGCGACGCGGCGCGTTTTCGTGCTGGTGAATCCTCACGACGTCGGCGGACTGGGCGGCGCGCACGACTTTGCAACGCTCGATCCGTATCACGAACTCTACGAAGTAACCCCATAACCCACGGTGTCATCCTGCTCTGAGCGCGTTTCATGTCATCCTGAGCGGAGGCGCGCAGCGGCGGACTCGAAGGGCGAAGGACGAAGGACTGTGCGCTGCATGGGGTAAGTATATAATCGGTCCAAGATTGTATACTTAACCATCCAATATTCGCCAAACGACAATCCGGGCCGGTCCAATATTTTTTTCAACTACGTCGGAGGTGCGGAGAAATCGTGAGCGGCAACGGGCGGCGTCCGAGTTTGGAAGAACGCTGGAGGAGCGAGTCCCGCTGGAACGGGATCGAGCGGCGGTATAGCGCCGAGGCGGTCTATCGTTTGCGCGGCAGCTTCGTTCCCGAGCAGAGCTTGGCGAGGATGGGGGCGCAGCGTCTCTGGGACGACCTGCAGCGCGAAGCTCCCGTTACGGCACTGGGAACGGCGACCGGAAATCAGGCGGTCCAAGCTGCCCGCGCGGGTTTGCGCGCGATTTATTGCAGCGGCTGGCAGGTTGCGGCCGACGCGAATCTCGCCGGGGAGATGTATCCGGACCAAAGCCTTTATCCCGTCAACAGCGTGCCGGCGCTGGTCGAGCGTCTCAACAACGCGCTTGCGCGGCTCGACCAAATCGAATCGCTCGAGGGGCGAGGCGGTACGCATTGGTATCTTCCGATCGTCGCCGATGCCGAAGCCGGATTCGGCGGCGCGCTCAACGTGTTCGAGCTGATGAAGTCCATGATCCGCGCCGGCGCGGCGGGGGTTCATTTCGAAGACCAGCTCAGCTCGGAGAAAAAATGCGGCCACATGGGCGGCAAGGTGCTGATTCCGACGCAGCAAGCGATCCGCCATCTGATCGCAGCGAGGCTGGCGGCCGACGTCCTTGACGTGCCTGCCATCCTTATCGCGCGCACCGACGCCAATGCCGCCAAGCTCGTCACCAGCGACGTCGATCCCGACGATCGCCGCTTTCTCACCGGCGCTCGCACGCGCGAAGGCTTCTTCGTCACGACACCCGGAATCGAAGCCTGCATAGCGCGCGGTCTCGCGTACGCGCCGTACGCGGACTTGATTTGGATGGAAACGTCGGAACCGAACCTCGAAGAAGCGGCACAATTCGCGCGAGCCGTTCACGCGCAGTATCCGGGGAAACTCCTTGCCTACAACTGTTCGCCGTCGTTCAACTGGAAGAAGAAGCTCGATCCCCAAACCATCGCGGTCTTCCAAGAGCGGCTCAACGCACTGGGATATAAGTTCCAGTTCATCACCCTCGCCGGATTTCATACGCTCAATCACAGCTTCTTTTCCTTGGCGGCCGATTTCAAGGTCCGCGGCATGACCGCGTACGCCGAGTTTCAAGCCGCGGAGTTCGCCAGCGAGCAGCTCGGTTACACGGCGACGCGGCATCAGCGCGAGGTCGGCACCGGTTACTTCGATGAAGTGGCATCCGTGATCGGCGAAGGAAACGTCTCGACGGCGGCGCTGCGCGGCTCGACCGAGGCCGAGCAGTTTTACGACACGGCAAAGACAGTTTCGGCGTAGGAACTTCCGCCCATGAACGTGGCGCCGGCAGGCTTTGCGATGGAGCGCGATTTGCCGGCAGGCTTCGCCGCGTTTTACCTTCCGCTGCACCGCCGCTTCACGCCGGCGCAACAGTCCCTGGCACAGGTTCGCAGAGAGCGTCTCGCGCGGGCGCATGCCGGCGAGCTTCCCACATATTTGCCAGCGTCGGAAGCGACGCAGCGCGAGTGGCGGATCGAGCTGCCGGATTGGTGCTCGGATCAGCGCAATCAGATGACCGGTCCGGCTGACGACGCCGAGCTTTGCGTCAAGATGCTCAATTCGGGCGCGCCGGGCGTCATGCTCGATCTTGAAGACTCGATGGCCAACACGTGGGAGCACTTGATGCTGGGCCACCGCAACATCGTTTCCGCGCTTTACGGCGAGCTCGAGTACGAGGATCCCAAGCGCGGCGGAATCGTCGGAATCAAACCCGGCAAGACGGTCGTGTGGAATCGCGTGCGCGGTCTGCATCTTTCGCAGGCCGGCGTCATCACGCACGCGCTCACGAGCGCGTCGCTCTTCGATCTCGCGCTGCTCGTCTTCACGCTGGAGTACGAGCGGCTGCTCCATCCGCTCTGCATTTACATTCCAAAATCGGAATCCGGCGAAGAGGCTGTCTGGTGGAAGGACGTTTTCGATGCGCTGATCGAGGCGAAAGGCTGGCGCCGCGACGCGATCAAAGCGATGGCGCTGATCGAGTCGCATCCGATCGCGTTCCAGATGGAAGAGTTCTTGTACAATCTGCGCGAGTACGTCGTCGGACTGAACTTGCGCCGGTGGGATTACATGGCGAGCTTGATCCATTTCAA
>JAFAHB010000266.1 GCA_019237435.1 Vulcanimicrobiota bacterium | reverse complement strand
CGACGTATTGAGCCAGCGCGATGCAAGCCGGGCCATTGATCGTCATCGACGTCGTGATATCGGCCATATCGATTCCGTCGAAGAGAATCTCCATGTCGGCGAGCGAATCGATCGCGACGCCGCATTTGCCGACTTCGCCGCGAGCCTGCGACGCGTCGGAGTCGTAGCCCATCAACGTCGGCATATCGAACGCGACCGAGAGGCCGTGCTGCCCGTGTTCGAGCAGGAAGTGGTAGCGCTCATTCGTTTGCGACGCCGTACCGAAGCCGGCGAACTGTCGCATCGTCCAAAGCCGGTCGCGGTAACCGTTGGGATGAATGCCGCGCGTGTACGAGTACTCACCCGGGGCCGGAAGCTCGAGCCCGGCGACGTCTTCGGGTGAGTAAACGGTCTTGAGCGGAACGTCGGAGATGGTCCGATCCAGCGCGCCGGAACCGGGCCCCTTGCGCGCCCAGCGGCCCGCAGGCCGCTCGATCAACTTAGCCATAGGGGCCACGTTTTTCGACGAAACGCCGGCTTTTCCCCAAAGTCATCCTTCGAGACCTAGCTCCGAAAGGACTCGATCGGCAGCTTCATAGGGGTCGAGGCCGTCGCGAGGCTGCGCTCGCAGCGCGCGATCGAGCCTCCGTTCCATGCGTCCTAACGCGAGTTGACGAACTTGGTGCCTAAACGCGTCGCGGCGCCTGCGCTCGACCTCCCCCGTCTCGCTCAAGTACGCGCGGTGACGCTCGATTGCCGCTACGAGCTCGTCGACACCCTTCCCGTCGACGGCCTGCGTCATCACCAACTCCGGAACCCAACCGCTCCATTGGAGCATCTCCATCATCGATCGAATCTCGCGACGGAGCTGATCGGCCATTGGGTGATCCGCCTTGTTCACGACGAAGATGTCGGCGATTTCCATAATCCCGGCTTTGAGCACTTGAATCGAATCGCCGCTGCCGGGTTGCAGCGCAACGATCGTCGTCTGCGCGAGCTCGGCAATCGCAACTTCGCTCTGTCCGACGCCCACGGTTTCAATCAAGACGAGATCGAAACCGAATGCATCCATCAGGAGCACCGCGTCGGCCGTCGCACCAGCGAGCCCGCCGAGATGGCCGCGGCTGGCCATCGAGCGAATGAAGACCGATTCGTCGGTAAAATGTTCGGCCAAGCGAATCCGGTCGCCGAGCAGCGCGCCATGTGAAAAGGGCGAGCTTGGATCTACGGAGACGACTCCGACACTGCGGCCGCGGGAACGCGCCTCGCGAACCAACGCCGAAGCAAGGGTCGATTTCCCCACGCCCGGAGGCCCCGTAAGACCAACCGTCGTCGCACGGCCCGTCTTAGGATAAAGCGCGCGAATGAGCTCCCCGCCGCGTCCGGCTTCGGCGCGCGAGATCGCCCGCGCCAACGCGCGGGGGTTGTGCAAGTCGAACTCGCGCATGAGGTCCATCACCGCTCCTTGCGGTTCGCGGCAAGAGCGAACCTTCCTGACGTCAAACGCGAGACGTTCAGTGCGGTTTGCGCGTTGCGCGAGCGTCGCGCTCGCTGCCGTCCTAGCGTTCGAGTGTGCGCCCGCGCGCGGCGAGACGCTGGTCGTCCCGCTCACCGGCAAGCGCGTTCGAAACATTCAGACCGCGACGCTTTTTCACACGCTCTTCCACGATTTCTTTCTCGAAGACGACGCTACGACGTACGTGCAATCGGGCGATATTCCGGCCATGTGGCTGAGAGACTCCTCCGCGCAGACGATACCCTATATCCGGTTCCAGGTTCCATATCCCGTGCTCCGGGCTCGCTTCGCCGGCGTCATCGAACGCAACGCGCGAAATATCCTCGCCGACCCCTACGCAAATGCGCTGCGATCGAATTACGCGGTGTGGGAGCGGAAATGGGAGGTAGACTCGCTGGCGTGGCCCATCGTCCTAGCGTCGATCTACTGGCGCGAGACGCAAGACCGCACGGTTTTTACGCCCGACCTCCATCGGGCGCTCGCGACAGTCGTCGGTACTTACGAATGCGAAGAGCGCCACCGCACGTGCAGCCATTATGAGTTTCCGCAACGCGTTTACACCAACGACGCGTACAATGCCGGAACCGGAATGATTTGGGGCGCCTTCCGGCCTTCGGACGATCCGGTAGAGTATCGTTTCAATATCCCACAAAACGCGTTGGCGGTAGTCGCGGCGCGCAACGTCGTCGAGCTTGCGACGGACGGTTACCACGATCGCGATCTCGCCGATCGCGCGCGCTCGCTGGCCGAGCGAGTGCAGTACGGAGTCGAGCTCTACGGACGGTTTTACAACTCCGTGCGGCGCTCGTGGATGTACGCTTACGAAACCGACGGCCTCGGTAAGTACAATCTCATGGACGATGCAAATATTCCGAACCTGACGACTCTGCCATACATCGACTGGTGCTCGTCCTTCGATCCGCTCTACTTGGCGACGCGGAGCTTCACGCTCAGCATGGACAATCCGTTCTACTTTTCAGGACGATACGCTCAAGGATTGGGAAGTCCGCATACTCCTTACGGCTACGTATGGCCGCTCGGCATCATCGGACGAGCGCTCACCGCAACGTCCTCGATGGAAGTC
>JAFAHB010000011.1 GCA_019237435.1 Vulcanimicrobiota bacterium | reverse complement strand
GACGCGGTCGGCAATCCACGCGTCGCGAAGAAGTCCCGGTTCCCCGCCGTCGATCACGTATTGCTCGACGAAGAAGTTCGCGCGCGATCCGATCGTCGCCGACGCGAAGAGTTCGATCTCGTCGACGATCGCCTTGGGCAAACCTTGTCCGTTTGGACCGTTGCCCTGATACTCGCTGGAATCGACGATGTTGGCTTTTGCCGAAATCGGAAACGCCGGCCCGGACGAAACTCCCGGAAAGCGCTCGCCGTTGGCTAGGAACGCGGCGCCGAACGCGTTGAGGTGCGGAATGACTGAGTGGCATTTGGCGCACGGTACTTGGTATTGGTGGGCAAAAAGCGGGATCGCCCACGCCGGCGCCGGTGGCACTGCGGCCCAGAGCGCGATGAAGACCGCCAAAAGCCAAAATTTAGGCATGCCGAACAAAGTCTTTTAGGCAAGCCTAAGAGCCTCCTATCGGGGGCTACACCGCCGGCGATCTCGCCGGGGGGACCGCATGCGGTTTTGCGACCGCGCCCGCCGGCGACGCTTCGAGCCGCTCGAGGTCTGTGGGCGTCGGCGCTTGTGAAAAATCGCGACAGGCATCGACGAAGCAGTAGAAGCCGAACGGCTCCTTCCCGCGATTGACGAACTGGTGCAGCTCAAGCGGGCCGACGTAGATCACGTCGTTCGGCCCGATCTCGGTCGCCGTCTCGCCGATAACGGCATATCCTACGCCGCTGCGCACGATGACGTAGTGCTCGTGCTCGTGCTTTTCGAGCCGCGATGCCGCGCCGGGCTGAACTTCGAAGTAGCGCAGCTCCATCCGCGGCCCGGGTTCGCTAGGATCGCTCTTCCGGTTTCCCACGATCGTATGGCGCGCAACGCCGGTTCCCGGCGCGTCGGGCGCGTAACCCGCGGGCTCGACGCCTTCCCATCCGCTCGCCGTCGCTCGAATCACTTGGTCTCGCATGCCGCCTCACGATAGCACACTCGCCGCGGCGCTGCCAGGATTGGGCCGGCGCCGATTCTAAGGCGCGCGCATGCTGCGCTATTGGCTGCTCAAGACCGAGCCGAGCGCCTATTCATTCGAACAGCTCCGCGCGGACGAGACGACGCCGTGGACCGGCGTGCGCAACTTCCAAGCCCGCAACAATATGATGGAGATGCGGTTGGGCGACCTTGCGCTCTTCTATCACTCGAGCGTTGCCGAACCCGCCGCAGTCGGAATCTGCAAAGTGGTTCGCGAGGCCTATCCCGATTTCACGCAGTTCGACCGCTCCGGTGAGTACTTCGACGGACGAGCGAAGCAGGGGAAGCCGATCTGGTTCATGGTCGACGTCGCGTACGTCGAAGCGCTCGAGCATCCGGTCACGCTCGCGCGGATGCGCGCCGAGCCGCGCCTCGTCGGCATGGCGCTCCTTCGGCGCGGGCAGCGTCTTTCGGTGCAGCCGGTGATGCCGCACGAATGGAAGATCGTGCTCGAACTTTCGCGAGCGGCTTAGGGCGCGAAGCCCTTGCTCAGAACGAGCGTCCAGGTCGCGGGACCGAGCACGTTGCCCTGCGTTGCGGCGGTCCAGTTATTCGCCAGCGGAATCGCGACGCCGGATCCATAGACCGGCAGCACGCCGGGCCACGCGTTCCAGATGTTATTGCCGGAGATCTGCAGCGAGAGGCTCGGCGTAAACGGATAGCGCGCGGTGAAATAGCCGTAGCCGAACGGCGGTTCGTTGAGTGAGTTGTTGTTGCCGTAGTACGTCGTTCCCAGCATCAGGAACGCGTGATTGTGGAAAGTGTACGAAACGGCGACATTGCCTTGCGCGTACGGAATGCGCGTGTTGAGCGAGCCGATGGTGCTGTCGAAGCCGAAGTACGGCGCGTACGAGACGCCTCCGACGCCCTCGCCGTTGAGATTCTGATTCGCGATGATGTTGAGGTTTTGATTGTACTGGCAGTGCGGCCCAGGGTTGCTGCAATAAAAGTAGGCCGGCAGGTTGTAGACGTATCCGCGCTGCAGTGCTCCGGCGAGCGTAAATCCCCACCCGACCGGCGGAATGCGCTGCAGCTGCATCTCGATGCCCTGGAAACGGAAGTTGCTGATGTTCGTGTTGAGCGTGTAAAAGATCGGCGTGCCCGGCGGCGCCTTCGAGCTGCCGTATCCGATGCACGGATAGCTGACTTGGCCGCAGGTCAGTCCACTGTATTGCGATTCGCCGAAATAATGGTTGAACAGGTTATTTTCATACACGTCGCCCGAGAGGACCGTCCAGGAGTCCTTGAAGCGATAATCCGCACCGAGATCGTAACCGAAGGCGGTCTCGGGCAGAAGCTGACCGCTGTTCTTGACGAGCGTCGCCTGTTTCGTCTGGGAGTTGTAGCTGGCGAATGGTGCCGTGGGCTGGCTGAGAAGGTCTAGATACGGAGGCGCGATCGCGCTGCCCCCGGCAAATCGTACCGCCAGATTCGAATGCGGCTGCCAAACGAACCCAAAGCGGGGATCGTTGTGAGCGGTGGTCGTCGTTGCGAACGTAACGCCGCTGCCGTCGATCGCGCAGTTCGAGAAACTGCCTGAATACGGGCAAGTCGTCGCATAGGTGCTGCGATAGACGTTCTGATAATCCGCCAGCATCGCGGTCACCGTCGGCGCGAGCTGAAGGTTCGCGTGCAGCTGCAGCGTCGTGAAGAGCTGCGACGACCCCTGCGGGACGGTGACCGACGTGAACGTCGGATAGATCTCGTACGACGTCGCCTGCGTGGTGTTCTGATCGATGCTGAAGCTGATCGTGTTCTCGCCGAATGGATGGTTGTATTCGAACGACCAGCCGCCCAGCTTATCGAGTTCGCTTTCGTTGAAGTAGTCCTGAAATGCGACCGGCGTCGTGACGCCGTCGAACGGCTTGGCGATTCCCGACGACGACCCGTAGAGCGTCAGGTCCAACGGATTGAGGTCCTCGGGCGTCGTTCCTTGCTGGGTTTCCCGGTAAAGGGTGGCGTGATAATATCGCGCGAGAATCGTATCGTTGCCCAGCGCCGAGCTCACTTCCGCCTGGAAGATCGGCTCGTTATTGACAAGGTTGTTTCCCGAGCCTGGGTACAGGTACATGATCTGCTGCGCGCCCGGACGAAGCGATCCCGAATAACCGCTGCCCGGCAAGAACTGCGAATTCTGCGTAAGATTGCCGACGTTGTCGTTTTGATCGGTGAACGTTTGACCGTCGAGGTAGCTCACCGTCGCGACGACGGATGGAGAGATCCGATAGCGCAGCTTGAGGAGCTCCGAAACGTTGTTGAAGTCGCCGTAGAGCGTGTAACAGCAGGCCACCAGCGAGTAGCCCGTCTGAATGTTGCTCGCGGTGTTGCCGACGTTGGTATAGGTCGCAGTGCCCGAAAGCTGCTTACCGGTGGGAAGATAGCCGTTCGACGGATCGATCAGGAACCGTTTGCCGTTAAGCGCCGACGGCTCGTCGATAACTGCGACGTCGAAGACGTATCCGAGACGGCCGTCGAGCGCGCTGTCGGTAAGGCCGAGGTTTGCGTAGCTGCCGCCGTTGGTCGTAAAACCCACCTCGTAGTCGGGCACGGGCTGCGCGGTCGGATCCTTCGTGCGAAAGTTAATCGTACCGTTGATCGCGTTGTTGACCTCGAGCGCATCCGACCCCGGACCCTTGACGACCTCGACGGTGCCGAACATGAAGCTGCTCAAGTAGCTCGTGATGTAGTCGCCGTAACTCGCCACCGCCAGCGGATGGCCGTCGATCAGCGACGCCGTCTCGTACGACGCCGCTCCGCGAATCGTTGGAACGCTCACCGAGCCCGGTGCGGCACCGTTCGCCGAGCCACCCGGAAACGAGATCTGCACGCCGGGAACCTGGTTGAGGACCTGCGTCACTTGCGTCTGCGCTTGATTTTCAAAGGCTTGCGAGGTTACGACGTTCACGGCCGCCGGCGTGGTGTTGAAGTGCGGACCGCCGCCCGCGCTCTTCACGTAGGCGATGGTTTGGAGCGTGACCGGCAGCAGCGAAATGGCAACCGGCGTAGGGCCTCCGGGCGCTACAACGAGGCCGCTTTCAGACGCGGGTTGGTAGCCGCCTTTAGAGACGCGGATTCCGTACGTGCCGGGCGGGACCGCGTCAATCGAAAACGTGCCGTGCGAATCGGTCACGGCGGTATAAGTCTTCGAACCGGTTACGATGACCGCTGCGCCGGCGACGGCATTCCCGCTCGCATCTGTCACGCTCCCGGCGAGGCTGCCCGTGGCGGGCGCTTGCGCGATGGCGCCGGCGCATGCTCCCGATGCGAAAGCGAGCATCATGCCGACCAACGTCGCCAAGCGTGCCACGCCTCCACGCTACGCAACGCAGCGTTAAGGTGTCTTTACGCTACTCTTAACCGAGCGTCAAGCTTGCGCTTGGGTCAGGAAGACGCGCTGCGCGTCGATCGGCATCTCAGCCGCCCCCGCCGCCAGCCGGCGATAGCTTCCGTCTTCTTGCAGCTCCCGGCTCTTGACGTTATCCGCGAGCAGCACGGTGAGCACGTGCGTCGAGAGCGTTTCGGCCATCACCGGATCGAGCACCGGCACGGCGAGCTCGACGCGGCGGTCGAGATTGCGTCCCATCCAATCGGCGCTGGCAATGTAGGCTTCCCGCTCGCCGCCGTTCTCGAACATGTAGATGCGGGAGTGCTCGAGGAAGCGCCCCACGATGCTGCGCACGCGAATGTTCTCGCTCGCGCCCGCGACGCCGGGACGCAGCACGCACATTCCGCGCACCAGCAGGTCGATCGGAACGCCGGCCTGCGAGGCCCGATAGAGCGCGCGAACGACTTCGCTTTCCGTCAGCGCGTTGATCTTCGCCCGGATGCCGCAGGGCCGCCCGGCCCGCGCGTGTTCGGTCTCGCGGTCGATGCAAGCGATGAGCTCGCGGTGCAGCGTGACGGGCGCGACCCAGAGATCTTCGTAATCCGTCACTTTCGAAAAGCCCGTCAAAGCGTTGAAGAGCTGCGTGTCATCCGTCCCCAGCTCGGTGCGGCACGTGAACAGACTCAAGTCGGTATAGAGTAGCGCGGTCTTTTCGTTGTAGTTGCCGGTCCCGAAGTGCATGTACCGACGCAATCCGTCTTCGTCTTCGCGGACGACCAGCAGCGTCTTGGCGTGCACTTTCTGATTGGCGAAACCGTAGACGACGTGAGCGCCGGCGCGCTCGAGCCGCTTCGCCCATTCGATATTGTTCTCTTCGTCGAACCGCGCCTTGAGCTCGATGATGACCGCGACCTGTTTTTCATTTTCGGCCGCGGTAAGAAGCGCGCGTACGATCGGCGAGTTCTTCCCCGAGGTGCGATAGAGCGTCGCCTTGATGGCGAGCACTTTCGGGTCCTCGGCGGCCTGGCGCACGAATTGAATGACCGGATCGAACGACTCGTACGGATGATGCAGCATGATGTCGCCCTCGCGGATCTGCGCGAAGACGTCGCTCGCGCCGATGAGGCGCTTCGGAATCGCCGGAAGGAACGGCTTGTCGCGCAGCTGCGAGTATCCCGGCAAGTTGACGATCTGCCAAAGATCGCTGAGCGCCATCAGCCCTTCGATTTCATAAACGTCGACCGGCTCCAGCTCGAGCGAATTGCACAAGAAGTCGCGCATGTACTCCGGCATGCCGCGCTCGATCTCCAGGCGCACGGGTTCTCCGAAACGGCGCCGGCGAAGCTCCGACTCGATCGCGCGCAGAAGATCGTCGGCCTCGTCTTCCTGCAAGTCGAGGTCCGCGTCGCGCGTAACGCGGAATAAGTACGAATCGCGCACGTGCATGCCGGGGAAGAGCACGTCGAGATGATGCGCGATCAGGTCCTCGAGCAGCACGAAGCGCCGCTCGCCGGCCGGTCCGCCTTCGACCGGAACGAAGCGCTGCAGCGTCGGAGGAATCTTGACGCGCGCGAAGTGCAGCTCCACGCCCTCGCGCGTCGACTCCTCGAGCTCGACCGCCAACGAGAGCGAGAGGTTCGAAATGTACGGGAACGGATGCCCGCTGTCGACCGCAAGCGGCGTTAGCACCGGAAAGACGGTCTCGTCGAACGTGGCCGCGAGCGCGGCCTGCGTCTCCTCGTCGAGCTCGCCCACGCGCATCAACCGAAAGCCCTCGCGCTCGAGCGCGGGCAGCAGATCGTCGTTGAGCACGCGCATCTGTTGCGGCAGCGACGCGCGCAGCCTCTGCGAGATCCCCTCGAGATGCTCGGTGGGCGTGCGGCCGTCTTCCGAGCGCCGCACGACCTGCGCCTCGATCTGCTGCTTGATCGCGGCGACCCGAATCATGAAGAACTCGTCGAGGTTCGTCCCGTAGATCGCCACGAACTTCAGGCGCTCGAGCAGCGGATTGCGCGCATCGAGGGCCTCCTCGAGCACGCGATCGTTAAACTCCAGCCACGACAACTCGCGGCTGATGTAGTATGACGGGTCGTCGAGCGCGACGACGGGGATCGTTGCCTGCGCCGGTTTCGGTTCCGTAATCACTACACCGGGTTTTCGCCTCCCGAGTGGCAAAAAACTTGCGGCATGCCCCAGCTGTGGGCGCACGTCGCCCAGCATCTGTCGCTCTCGAGCGCAGCGCTCGCCCTCGCGCTGCTCGCCGGGCTGCCGCTGGGCGTCCTCGCGGCCGAGTCGGCGGGGCTGCGCGGCGGCGTGCTGGCGCTGGCCGGCGTCGGCCGCACGCTCCCCAGCCTCGCGGTGCTGATGCTGCTGCTTCCGTGGCTCGGCGTCGGCGTGGCTCCCGCCGTCGTCGCGCTCGCGCTGCTCGCGATTCCTCCGATCGTCATCAGCGTCGACGTCGCGATTCGCGGCGTACCGGCGGCCGCGCTCGATGCCGCCGCCGGCATGGGCATGACGCCGCTCCAGCGCTTCGCGCGCGTCGTGGTGCCCCTCGCGCTGCCGGTCTCGCTTGCGGGCCTGCGCACCGCGGCTACAGAGACGATCGCGAGCGCGACGCTGGCGACCTTCATCGGAGCGGGTGGGCTCGGCGACGACATCGTTCGGGGACTGCAGACGGATGACGCCGCGCTGC
>JAFAHB010000045.1 GCA_019237435.1 Vulcanimicrobiota bacterium | reverse complement strand
AGCCGACCGCTACGCCGACGGCGAATCCAACGCCCACACCGACCGCTACGCCGACGACGAAGCCGACCGCGACTCCGACGACGGCTCCAACTCCAACACCAACGCCGACCTCAACGCCGGGCAGCGGCTGCAACAACGCGGCGCCGGATAACGGACCGCTGACGAACTCGTCGGGCACGCTGGCAACCGGCGTTGCGAAACCCTTCGACTTCCCGGTCCAGCACGGATGCAACGGGGCGGGCTACACGGCGGCGATCGCCATCGACGACCCGGTAAATACGGGCTACCTCGCGACGTACTTGTCGGCCGCTCAAGTAACGCAGACGGGAACGGTAACGAACGAAGCCGTCGACGGCGGCGGCAGCGGTGACGATGCCGAGACCGATCTCGACGTGCAGACGATCTCCGGTTTGGCTCCCGGAGCGAACGTCATCGTATACGACATGGGTTCGCTGGGCGATCAACAGATCGAAGACACGTACAACCAAGTGCTGACCGACGGAAAAGCCACGGCCGTGAACTCGTCGTTCGGCGGATGTGAATCCAGCGACGTGCCGTTCGCCGACTCGACGAACTCGATCGCCGAGCAAGGCGCGTCTGAGGGCGTAGAGTTCTCGGCGTCGAGCGGCGACTCGGGAAGCAGCGAATGCAACGGCTCGTTGGGCGTCAGCGCTCCGGCCGGCGATCCCTACTTCTCATCGATCGGCGGCATCGACTTCACCGACACTAGCCAGGGCGTTCTGCAAACGGTGACGATGGGCAGCGTCGACGGCTATGCCGGCGGAGGCGGCGTGTCAACCGTGTTCGCTCTTCCGAGCTATCAGAGCGGCATCGCCGGCATGATTACGTCGGGCCGTAATCAGCCGGATATCTCGCTGCCCTTCTTCCCGGTCGCCGTCTATACCGGCGGCAGCTGGGGAGAGTATCTCGGCACTTCGTGGTCGTCGCCCGCGTCGGTGGCGCTGATCATCGAAGCCAACGAGCTGCATTCGACCAAACTCGGCTGGGTCGATCCGACGATCTACAGTCTGTTCGGCTCGACCGGCTATAGCCAGTACTACACGCCATGCACGTCGGGTAGCAACGGAAACTACTCGTGCAATGCGAGCCAGTACAATCAGGCCGCCGGAATCGGAGCTCCCAAAGGATGGGCGCTGGCGAACGCGCTCTAACGCTCCACGAGGCGAGAAACAAAGCGGGGTGTGCGACATCGCACACCCCGCGCACATGATGGACTTAGGTTCATCGAGAATCGCCGCCTGTGCCGATCGAGATCCGCAGTGCCCAGCCAAGCGATGCCCACGACATTGCGGTCGTGCACGTCGCGGCATGGCGCGACGCGTATCGTGGTTTGATACCCGCCGACCAAATCGCCGCGAGGACCGTCGAACGCCGATGGCGGCAGTGGACGACGATGTTGACGGACCCGGATCGATTCACGCTCGTTGCCTGCGACGACGCAACGTTGAAAGGCTTCGCAAGAGCACGCAGCACGCAGAACGAACTCTTCCAGAGCTACCTCGAGGCGCTCTACGTGATGCCGGACGCCTGGCGTACCGGCATCGGCCGCAAGCTCTTGTGCGCGATCGGTGAGCGGCTGCGCGCGGTAGGCATCAATACGATGGCATTGCGAGCGCTTCGCCGGGGCTTCGCGCGAAGATTCTACGAAAAGCTTGGCGCGCGGCTCGTTCCCGAAGGAATTCCGCGCGACGCCGGCCACTTCGACGATGTCGTTTACGCGTTCGACGATCTCGGCGCTTTGGTCGAAAAACACTGAAGGCGCTACGCCCCCACGGGTAAGGCCTACTGGGTGTCGACCGGCTCGTGCGAGGGCGGCTCGTTCAAGAAGTGCGAGAGAGAAAACGGCGCTTTAATCGGCGTGAACGATCGCGGCCGCTGCGAGAAGTCGAATGCATCGTCCAGGCTGTTCGCGCGTCCGTCGGTGTAGCCGAGCGAGGTCGATCCAATGCTTCCGGCCGGCAGACCGTACGTCTCTTCGATAAAGCGAAGGATGCTACCCCACTCGTATTGGACGTGCGAGA
>JAFAHB010000317.1 GCA_019237435.1 Vulcanimicrobiota bacterium | reverse complement strand
ACCATCTGCGATTCGCGGGCAAAGTTGTGGCAGTCTCACGACATGGTTTGCTGCCGCAAAACCACGCCGGCTACGGCGAACCGATCGGCAGCACGCCAGACGGTCGAGACGCGCTTGCCACACTCAGGTCCGTCCGAAAGACGATCGCCCAAGGTCGTCGATTGGGCGCCGACTGGCGTGCCGTTGTCGATGGCATTCGCCCACTCTCGCAAGCGATTTGGCAGGGCTGGTCGTTAGCCGAAAAGCAGCGGTTTCTCCGCCACGTTAAGCCGTTTTGGGAAACGAGCCGGCGCCGCGTCCCGCCCGAGCCTGACCGCGTCATCTCAAATATGGAGGCGAACGGCACGCTGCGGCGGCAGGCCGCACGAATCCGCTGTACTCGGTTTTTAAAAGACGGACGCTTTTGCGTTACAGTCGAGCACGCGGGCGATACGAGTTACGTCGAGGCCGACTGGATCGTTAACTGCAGCGGGCCTTGCAGAGACGTAACGAAAATTGTCGATCCTCTCGTAACGTCTCTTCTGCGGCACGGCTTGATCGTGCCCCATCAGACGACTTTGGGTATCCAAGCGACGCCGCAAGGCCAGGTTATTGGCCGGAACGGAGGCCCGAAGCCCGACCTATTTGCAACCGGCTTGCTGATGCGCGGGGTGCTGTATGAAAGCGTATCGGTATCGGAGTTGAGCGGGCAAATGAAAGCCCTCGCGCAACATCTGAAGACGATTGTAAAGTCAAGCAGGGCGTTAGCAAGTGGATCTTGATCTCAGCAAATAATCGTTGCAGTTGCGCCCAGCTGCGCACGTCCGTTTTCCCAACGCTCACGATAAGGTCGCCGCGGGCAAGTCCGGCCTGCTCCGCGGCGCTGTCCTTGAGCACGGCGCGGACGAGGACGCCGGCGCGTTCCGGGAACCCCACGCTCACGTTCGAAACGCATCTGCGCGAAAACGTCTCACAGTTCGCATAGGCCGAAAGGCTCCGAATCCTGCCTAACCTCCAAGCCCTTCGGAAATCTCGGTGACGCGGCCGTGCGTTATCGTGAACTCGATCGAAAGCGGCTCGCCATCGCGACTTCTCAAGTACACATAGCGCTGTTGGTCGCATCCGGCGATGATCTTCGGTTCTCCGAGCGCGCCTACAAGCGCCTCGGCGCTCGAGCCCAGCTTGATCCCCGATGCAGTCTGCAGCTTGCTCAAATCGCGTCGCGATACTCCTGCCGGCGGTTCGCCGATCATCCGTAAAATGATTGTCCCTCCGGAATCGCCGGTTGGATAGTGAAGGGCCGCGTGGCTCGTAGGATCGTAGAAATAACCCGCCGTTGCGGGAGTGACGTGACCGAAAATCAGGCCTTCCGCATCATGCTTCGCAACGGGAGGCGGATGCTCGTCGCTCCAAAGCATACTTGTAAACGCCGCACATCTCCCAGCATTGAACCAACGCGCGACGCGATCCGTCATATTGCCGGCGACCACAAACGGCGGACGCGCCAGTGCCGTAAGCTCCCCGCTTGCAGGGTTGATCCTGTAGGAGTAAATAGTGGCCGGAGCGGCAGGGTCGTCCGGCTTCTCGCGATTCAACACGTATGCAAATCTGCCCGATGGATCGATCGTGACGCTGTAAGGTTCGGCGCCGGCGTCGGAACCTCGGCCGGGTAATGCTTTCAGCGTCCCCGTTTTAGCGTCAATCCCGTAAGCGTAAACATGGCTGTCATTTGAATAATAGCGGCTGCCATCTAAGATGTAGGCGAACCGGCCGGTGGGATCTATCGCAAAACCAGTGAGCGCGAAGACGCCAGGTTCCCCAAAGCTCAAGTGAGCGGAAGGCGCCAGCCCGCCGGTCGTTGCGTCGATCGCATAGACGTAGACGCAGCAACGCGTCGTCGCGTAAGCAAACTTGCCCTGAGGACTAACCGTCACGTTCGCACCCGCACCCATCTCGTTGCTATTCTGCCCCGCGTCGACAGACGAGCCGACAGGCTCAAGCGCGCCTGTTGCGTCGATCGTATACGCGGAAACCGTATTACGATCATAGTTAAGAACGTACGCGTGCCGGCCCGATGGGCTTATTGCAATCGAAGCGGTTCCAAAGCCACTGGTTCCGAAGGCTGCGCGTTCTGTCGCAAAAGGCGAGCCCGGAATGCGTGCTAGCACTCCTGTCGCCGCGTTAATCGAGAACGCCGAAACGCCCGCGTCGGAAGCCACGTATGCAAATCTACCGGTTGGGTCGACCACTATGCCGTTGGGGCCGAAAGAGCTGTAGTCCAATGCAAATGGCGAGCCCGGTACGGGTTTCAACATTCCGGTGGTCGCGTCAATCCTGTAAGCTGAAAGATCGCCGGAGCCTTTGTTAATCACATATGCGAACCGCCCGTCCGGAGCCAACGCAACAGACGTTGGGTCCGAACCTACAGCGAAGGGCGAACCAGCGACTAACGTTAGGTAGCCCGTCGTCGCGTCGATTTGTAGGCCAAAACGGCTTTCGACCCTCGGACATCGCCAACGATCGTGAAATATGGGACGATGAGCACCGACGGCGCATACCGCGCTAGCGTTACCGGAGCAGCGGCGTTTCGGCAACCGCCCAGCGCTATCGCTAGGGCGCCAAGCGCTGCCGACAGGTTCCTCAACAGACGAATTCTCATTCTGAAAAGAACCTCTTTAAGTTAGATAAGGATGTGCACCATGAGGGCCGCCATCGTAAAAAATCCAGGCGCCACACCAGAATACGGCGAGTTCGCGGATCCCCCCGTCGAGGACGGGTACGAATTAGTCGACCTCGTTGCGGCAGGGCTGCACCCGGTAGTGCGCTCCCTCGCGTCCGGGCAGCATTACGGCAGCACCGGCTCGTGGCCACTGATCCCCGGAGTCGATGCGGTGGCGCGCACCGCGTCCGGCGATCTCATCTATACGGGCTTCGTCCAGGCTCCTTACGGTACGTTCGCGGAGCGCATGGCTGTACCGAAAACGATGCGCGTCGGGTTGCCCAGCGGGGCCGATCCCGTGAAGATTGCGGCCAGCCTCAATCCGGGCCTCTCGTCATGGCTGCCGCTCAACGCGCGTGCAGCAGAAATCGGTGCCCTGGATACTGTGCTCATCCTCGGCGTAACAGGAATGGCCGGATTGCTCGCGGTTCAAAATGCCGGGATTCTCGGCGCAACGCGTGTCGTCGGCGCCGGCCGAAACCCGGCCGCCTTGCGACGAGCCAGGGAATTAGGCGCAAAGACCGTCGCACTCACGGGTGACCGTGACGCCGACGCGGCCGCGCTCGTAACCGCACTCGATGGTGCCGTGCCGAGCATCGTGCTCGACTTTCTCTGGGGAGCTGCAGCTGAAACCGCTTTCGCCGCATTGGCAAGACGCGGTTGGGGCGAAGACACTGCAAACATTGCTTACGTCCAGATCGGCTCGATGGCCGGTCCCGACGCACTGGTACCCGCGTCGCTCTTACGCAGTCGCCATATCCGAATCTCCGGCAGCGGTGCGGGCTCGGCGTCGATTGCGGAGATCATGAAGCAGGTTCCAGCCTACATGCAACTCATCGCCGACGGCAAGATCGATGTTCCAACCAAGACATATCCGCTCTCTTCCATCGCGGAAGCCTGGGCGGCGCCGGCCGCGGAACCTTGCCGGACCGTCATGGTGCCTTCCTGACCTCTGATACGACGCGCGCTAACGATGCAACTCTGGGCAATCGAACGGTCCGGAGTAGATCGTTTCGCCCGCGCCGTTTCGGCCAATGCGAACATCCAAATGCGAGCCGAGCGGCGAACGGTGGCCTTCCGAAACGACAAACGCGTCGCCTAGCGGTCCGCGGACCCCGAACGTCAAGC
>JAFAHB010000257.1 GCA_019237435.1 Vulcanimicrobiota bacterium | reverse complement strand
AGTTATGATCATTACCGCGATCGTATATACATTCTTTGCACGATGCCGATAAGGCCGAAACGGTGATTCCGATCTAACGGAGGGCGGCCAAATGAATACCCAGGCAGTCACTGGCCTCGTCGTCGTCGATCCGTACAACGATTTCATTTCGGAAGGCGGCAAGTTCTGGCCGCACCTCCGCGAGGTTGCAGAACGCGTCAGTTGTGTTCCGAACATGTTGCGCGTTCTCGACGCAGCGCGCCGTTCGGGATTGCAGGTTTTCTTTGCACCGCATCATCGATGGCGGCCAGGATCCTACGACGGGTGGAAATACTGGACCCCCATACAACACGATAATGATCGGCTTCGCGCATTTGAGGACGGCACGTGGGGCGGCCAGTTTCGCGACGAGTTCAAGCCGGTCGCCGGAGAGGTCGTCGTGCAGGAGCACTGGTGTTCCAGTAGCTTCGCCAATACCGACCTCGATCTCCATTTGAAAAAATGCGGCATTCACAAACTTGTCGTGATCGGTCTCATCGCCAATACGTGCATCGACTCGACCGTTCGCTTCGCAGCCGAGCTTGGATATGAAATCACCTTGGTCAAGGATGCGACCGCCGCAGCTACGTGGGAAGCAATGACAGCGACCCTCGACGTCAATCTTCCGCATTACGCGACAGCAATCGTGACCGCCAACGAGCTTGTGAATTCGCTGTCGGTGCAAATTGTCTCATGAGGGAGGTTACTATGCGAGTCGCGATCCTCTCAGCCGCGGCGGTTGTGGGCTTGGTGCTCGCCTCATCGGCTTACCGCATCGGGGCTCAAGGCGTCACTGCGACGCCTTCGGCGCAAACGGCCGATTCCGGCATTCCCCTTCCCTCCGGATATCGAAGCTGGGAGTTGATTTCGGTTGCCGCAGTCGGGCCGCCAATTAGCGACGTTCGCGCCAAGCTCGGTAACGACATAGCAATGAGCGACATCCGGCAGGGAACGATTCCGTACCGGGACGGGGCCATCATCGCTCGGCTCGCGTGGAAACAGACTTCGGATCCGCAAACCAGCAACGCGTTGCAAATGCAAGCGCAGGCAGCGGGATTAAGGCCAGAAACGATTGCGAAGGCTTTGAGTCAGACCTTTGTGGCCGGACCGGCGACAAACGTTCAGTTCATGGTCAAGGACTCAAAAAAATATGCCTCGACCGGTGGTTGGGGATTCGCGCAATTCACCAACGGCAAGCCCGACGCGATCCTTCAGCAGACCTGCTACGCTTGTCACGCGCCGGCGAAAGCAACCGATTTAGTGTTCACTCATTACTCGCCATAGAGGTAGCGATATGAAACAGCGTATCGGAGATTTTCTGCTTCGCCGCCTCGAGGAAGCCGGCACTCGGCACCTCTTCGGCGTTCCCGGCGATTACAATCTCGGGCTTATGCAACAGCTCGAAGACCGAGGCAAGCCAGTCTGGATTGGAAATTGCAACGAGCTCAACGCATCCTACGCGGCCGATGCGTATGCACGGATCAACGGCATCGGCGCGCTTATCGTGACACACGGTGTCGGCGCGCTCAGTGCGATCAACGGCGTCGGCGGCGCTTATTGCGAGCACGTTCCCGTGATTTGCATTGCTGGTTCTCTTCCACTGCGAGCCATAGAACGTGGCGATTTGATGCATCACACGATGTGCGATCGCGAAAAAGAAGACCTCCTACGAATTTTCTCAGAGGTGACGGCCGCTGTGGGGAGACTCTATCCCGATAATGCCGCCACCGAAATCGATCGGCTCATTCTGACGGCGTGGCGTCAAAAACGTCCAGTCTACATGGAGCTGCCATCCGATATCGCCTATCTCGAAGTCGACGTGCCCGATCGTCCTCTCGAACTCAAAATGCCGCAGAGCGACCAGGAGAGCTTAAAAGCCGCCTCGGCGATGATTCTGCAAAGGCTGCATGATGCGAAGTCGCCGGCGTTTCTTCTGGATTTGGATGCGATCCGCTTCGGGGTTTCCGGGCAGGTCATGGAACTGGCGCAGCGATTTCAGATGCCGATCGCGACGTTGAATTGTGCCAAGGGAGCCGTTGCGGAGAGCTCTGCGCAATTCGTCGGAACGTACGGCGGTGCGTTTAGCGCGTCCGCCGCGCGCGAGGCGATTGAAGGCAGCGACTGTTTGCTGACGATCGGTTACCGGCGCATCGAAACGTCGACCGGTTTCTTTTCCGCAAAACTGCCCCCGTCTGCCATTCACCTGAACTCGGACTACATCGATACGGCAGCGAAGACGTATCAGGGTGTCTATATTGCGGAGCTCCTGCAGTTTTTGGTCAGTGCGACTTCCGGCGTCGTCGCGACGAAGAAATCGGCGCGCCCGCTGGAGCCGCTGAACTTCGTCCGGTCCGACGAACCGCTCACGCAAGATCAGTATTGGAAGGCAATGCGCAATTTTCTGCGCCCGGGCGACGTGCTCGTCGTCGAAGACGGAACACCAAGCAACGGTTTGAGCCCACTGACCCTGCCTGACGACTGCACGTTTATCTCGCAGGCGTTCGTCTACTGTTCGATCGGCTACGCAACCGGCGCGCTGCTCGGAGCGATGCTGGCGTCTCCGGGGCGACGCCACTTCTTGTTCACCGGCGAGGGCTCACTTCAGATGACCGTGCAAGAGATCTCAACCATCCTGCGGCATGACCTGAAGCCGTTTATTTTCGTGGGCAACAACGGGGGATACACGGTCGAGAGAGCCGTTCTCGGTAGGGACGCCCAATACAACGACGTTGCGAACTGGCGATACTCTGAATTGCCAAACGTCCTCACTCGTAATAATCAGACGGAAACGTACGTCGTGCAAACCGGCAACGAACTGCAAAAGGTCCTTGACGCTCCGCACTCGGGCATGGTTTTCGTGGAATGCGTCACGAACAAGTACGATGCGCCACCGGCGTTGATCGTCGGTGGTCACGCACTCGCCGACAGCGACTACGGCGTCCCCGGTCCGCAATCCGTGGCCAACTCGCAAATTGAAATGCCGAAAGGCAATGGAAAACTGACGCCCGTTTAGGACGGTCCAGCCCCATTTTCTTTCACGCTTTCCTCACGTTCTTCGTGTAAGGTTCGCGCACGAAGAGGAGGTTAGCCGATGTTGACTCGATCGACGGACGCACTCGTTTCTCTGCTCGTCGCCCTCGTCTCGCTGGCAGGCTGCACAGGAAACGGTAGCCCCGCGCTAGTGGTGCCCAGCGGCGCTTCGGTTCCGGCACTTCGACCCACTGGTCCAGCGATGCGCCCCGCGGCTCCGGCCGGGGGCGCGACGTTTTATGTCAACGGCGTGAGCGGTAATGACAAGAACGATTGCAAGTCGCCCCAAACTGCCTGCAAGACGATTGAACACGCCGTGCGCATCAGCGCGTCGGGCGACACGATCGAGGTCGCCGCGGCCGTCTATCCGGAGAATGTCACGATTCACCACAGCGTTCGAATCCATGGTGCCGGAGCGAATAAGACGATCGTCGACGGGCAAAGGCACGGCAGCGAGTTCCTCATCGCATTCAACCCCATCGACGTCACAATCACCGGCATGACGATGCGCAACGGCAGCGGCAGCGGCGACGGCGGCGCCGTCTACCATTGCAATGGTACGTTGATGCTCGAGCACGTCGTCATCGAAGAGAATCGCGTCCTCGACAAGGGCCTCAACGGCTACGACGGAATGATGTACAACTGCCCCGGCAGCACGGCTACGATAACCGAGAGCACGATCCGCAAGAACACCGCCGAAGTGGGCGGCGCGATCTGCAACGGCGGCTTACTTACCATCATCAGGAGCACTTTCAGCGACAATACCGCCCTAGAAACGCGGGGCGGCGGTGCAATTTTTAACTACGGCGTCTTGCACGTTGCGAACAGCACGTTCGCCAACAATGCCGCATCGGGCGGCGTGGGAGGCGCGATACACGACGGGGAGCTGGTTGGCCTCACCGGAGGTGCGCAAATCGACAATACTACAATCAGCAGAAACTCGGCCGCTCTCGGAGAGACTCCGGGCGGGGGCATTTACAATAACGTCGGCCTGCCGGTCTACCTGCAAAATACCATTATGGCCGACAACGATCCGCAAAATTGCAGCGGCCGGCTCCAGACGGAGGGGTTCAACCTGAGCAGCGACAGATCGTGCGCGCTCCATGGCGCCGGTGACTTGAACGGCGTCGATCCGA
>JAFAHB010000211.1 GCA_019237435.1 Vulcanimicrobiota bacterium | reverse complement strand
GTCTGGGCCAAGGTGATGCAGATCGAGCTTGCGCCGTTTCCGCGACTAACGCACCAAGAAGCGTTGGCAAAATACGGGCTCGACAAGCCCGACCTTCGCTTCGGACTTGAACTCGCGGAGGTCGGCGAGGTCTTCGCCCAGACGGAGTTCGGCGTTTTTCGCGCCGCGCTCGAGGCCGGCGGCGCGATCGTCGCGTTGCGATTTCCCGGGGGCGCGGCGCTTTCCCGCCGCGAGTTCGACGCGCTGACCGAGCTTGCGAAGCAGTTCGGCGGAAAAGGCATGGTTTGGATTGCGCTCGCCGCCGACGGACCCAAATCGCCGGCCGCGCGTTTCCTGCGCGACGTCCAAATCGAGAGCGTACGCGAAGCGCTGGAAGCGCAGAGTGGCGACGCGCTGCTGCTTTTTGCTGATAAGTCCGCGATCGCGTACGCCGTTGCCGGCAAGATGCGCAACGAGGTCGGCGACCGATGCAAGCTGCGCGATCCCGATACCTACGCCTTTGCTTGGGTCACGGGGTTTCCGTACCTCGAAATCGACGAGATGACGGGTGAGCCGATGCCGGCGCACCATCCGTTCACGGCGCCTGCGCCCGGCGATTGGGAGCTCATCGACAAAGATCCAATGGCGATGCGCGCGCAGCACTACGATATGGTGCTCAACGGATACGAGCTTGGCTCGGGCTCGATTCGTATTCATAAGGCGTCAGAGCAGCGCCGAATCTTCGAGATGCTTGGGCTTACGCCGGAGCAGGTGGAGGAGCGATTCGGCTTTTTCGTCAGGGCGCTCGAGTACGGCGCGCCGCCTCACGGCGGCATGGCGCTGGGGATCGACCGCATCGTCATGATTGCGTGCGGCGAGGAGAATCTGCGCGAGGTTACCGCATTTCCGAAGAATTCCGTGGCGCGCGACGTGATGATGGACGCACCGAGCCTCGTTCCCGAGCAGCTCGTGCGCGATCTGCACCTCCGGCTCGCGACCAAATCGGAGCACAGCGGAGGTTCTGGCCATGATTCAACGGGGAGTTAATTTCACAACCTGCGTTGGCGCCATCGTTGCCAGCATCGTCTTTACAGGTTGCGGCGTAAGCCGGCCGAGCGCGTTCGACGTTGGCGGCCTGCCTCCACAAAGCTCGGCTCCCGGGTCGTTGAGGGACGAAGACTCCTCGAGGGTGTCAAGGGCACGACGTGCCGACCTGATTTACGTTGCAGATGATTTTACGCGCACGGTCTATGTATTTACGTATCCAAGAGGTCAATGGCTCCAAGAATTGACCGGCTTTTCCCAGCCCGCGGGCGAATGCACCGATGCCGCCGGCGACGTCTTCGTCACAGACGATCGTTACAGCAACCAGTCGAGCGTGGTCGTTGAGTATCGGCATGGAGGTAAGGACCCGATTGCCACGTTGACGACTCCGAGCACTCCCTACGGGTGCTCTGTCGATCCGATTACCGGCAACCTCGCCGTCGTCGAGTACAATGATGTCGCAATCTACAGGGCTGCCCGGGGCACACCGAAAGTTTTTACGGATTCGGATACGACGCGGATGTACTATTGCGTCTACGACGCCGCGGGTAACTTGTACGTTTCAGGCGGCGGCCCATCCAGTGGGCGCCAACCTATTTTTGCCGTGATGCATCGGGGCGTACGTTCGTTCACGAACTTTTCAGTCGATGCAACGTTTCGCTACCCGCGCGTTCCTATCGTGTGGGATGGGCGATATCTCGCTGTGGGAGACTACGAATCTTGGGATGGGTCGTATCCCGTCTACCAGGTCAAGCTTTCCAGCGGGAAAGGCCGGGTCGTAAGCAAGACCGTACTCGATACGAAGGGAGTCCAGACGCTGCCCGCCCCGCCGATGTGGATTCAAGCGGGCAAGATTATCCTGACCGGCAAGCATGGTCCGTACTGTTGCGCAGTCGGCGTAGTTGGTCTCTGGAACTACCCGATCGGCGGTCACCGAACGCGACGGCTCGTTATGCCGCATTACGCCATTCTGCCGTACGGCATCGCCGTGAGTTTGGCGAAGCGCTGACTCCTCCGTCGCGTCGAGCAGTCATCGCAATATCTGATTCGCTCGCTTGAAAATCGCATCGAACATCGGCACGGTGAGCTTGCCGGTATTCGTGTTCTGACGGCTTGGATGGTACGACGCGATGACCTCGATTCGGCGACGTCCGTTGACGGCGGCAAACTCCGCGCCGTGAGCGAATGCGATCGGCGGCGTTCCCGTCAAAAAGCTGCGCTCGCGCAACAGTTTGGCGATCGCCGCGAACGCGACGCCGCCGAGCGCGATCATCACGCGCAGGTTTGGCAGTGTGTCGAACTCGTCGAGCAAGTAAGGGAAGCAGTTGCGCAGCTCCGCCGGTAAGGGCTTGTTTTGAGGCGGCGCGCAACGCACGGCGGCCGTGATGACGCAATCGCACAGCCGCAGCCCGTCACCGCGATCGATCGCTTCCGGCTGCGACGCAAAGCCGGCGCGATAGAGCGCCGGATACAGAAACACGCCGGAGGCATCGCCCGTAAACGGGCGTCCAGTGCGATTGCTTCCATGCGCGCCCGGTGCGAGCCCAACGATCAGGGCGCGGGCCCGTGGGTCGCCGAACGACGGCACCGGCTTCCCCCAGTACGTGCAATCGAGATGCGCGCGCTTGCGCTCGCGCGCGACGTGCGCGGCGTAGGCGCGCAGGCGAGGACAGCGCCGGCAGCGCACCACCGCGCCTGATATAGCTTCTAGCGTCGTCTTTGACACCTTTACGGCGACTGCAAGACGTCGGCATATTCGATGCCGATCGGCGCTATCACGTATGCGACACCTTCGTTGCGCTGCCAGATGCGCTCAATCGCGCTGCGAGGATAAACGACGCGCACGTTCGGCGCCGCCGGATCGTTGATCGCGCAGTCGCCATCGCCGGTGAAACCGCAAAGGACGACGAGGTGCCCGTCCGAGCGGTCGAGCGGCGCGCCGGGCAGCTCGCCATCGCTCCACGAGTACGAGATTGCGAGCGGAAGGTTACGCTCGATCAGCCGTTGCGCGTGATCGAGATTAGAGAGATGAGCGACGACCGCGCGAAAGCCGAGCCGGCCGCTGTAGGCGACGTTGAACGACCAGTTTCCGGTGCCGTTGTAGGCGCGGTCAAAGACCGCTCGCGCGGTCTCCGCAACGCTTGCAGGCCGGCCGTGAAAGGCATGAATCATGGCTAAGGTCGCGGCGCTGCACCAGCCACGCCGGCTGCCGGCGCCCTCGAACTGCGAGAGCGCGGGAACGTCGAGAATGAGGGCGTCGCGCGCGTAGGGAAGCGACGCGCGCGATCGCACCGGCGACGAGAATGCAATCAGCTCGAAGTCGACGTCGCGCGCGCGAACCTCGATGCCGTCGAACGGTTGAACCGCGCGAATCACGTCAACGTCGACGCGCGTTCCCTCGTGCTCGGGGCTGAAAGATTTTGCACCCGCCGGCCGCCACTCCGCATGATCGAGCCAGTCGCTTGCCGGACGGCGTGCGCGCAGCAACCGAAACGAAAGCCGCCCGCTGCGCGCGTGCGTATTCCAGCTCAACACGCCGCCGCGTGCAGGCTCGAAGAAGAGCTGTGCCGACTCGTGCGCCTGGAGCGTTTGCACGAACGCCGCCTCGGTCAAATGCGCCACTCCCATGCGTTCCACGTATCCCCGATGAAAGCGGCCGGGACGTAGTTCTTCAGATCGGAGTTCATCGCCGTATAGTTCATGCGCCAGCTAAAGAAGACTGCGGGAACGAGCTCTCGGATTCGCTGCTCCTCGCTTTGGTACAGCCGTTTGCGCGACGCGAGGTCGAAGGTGCTTGCGGCCGCTTCGCTGGTCGCGTTAACGATGGGGTCGTTCAGCCACGACGTGTTCGCGCCGCGCGGTGGAATGAACGAGCCGTTCCAGTCGCCCGAGTTATCGGGATCCGGGCCGTTCGTTTCGATCGACCACTCCAGATCGTACTTGCCGGTATAAAGCGGTCCGTCCATCGCGAAGAGATAACTGCCGGGATAGTTGCGGATGACGACGTCGACGCCGACGGCATGCAGCATCGACTGAATCAAGACCTGTGACTCGGTATTTTCCTGATGTCCGGTCGTGGCGTAGATCGTCAGGCGCATCGGTAACGGCCCTTTGCGAAGCGTGCCGTCCGGCCCGGGCCGCCAACCCGCTTGTGCGAGCAGACGCTTTGCGTCGGCGGGATCGTAGCGATACGGCGCAAGCGCCGGCGCGGCCCACGATTGCGGGAAGATATCCGAAACGGCGAGCGTGTCGACACCGTGAAAGACGGTTTGGTCGATTCGCTTCCAATCCACCGCTTCGGCGATCGCACGGCGGACGCGAGCGTCCGCGAGCTGTGGACGGCTGCAGTTGATTCCCAGGTGGCGCCAGTCGGCGATCAAACGGCGATCGACCCTAACGCCCTCGATGGAGCCTAGTCGCGAAACCGCGTTTGGGTTGACGTTTGGATAAACGTCGATCTCGTGCGTCGCAAGCTGATTGAAGAGGGTGTTGACGTCGGGAACGACTTTCCAAATCACTTCCTTCAGTTTCGGCGTGCCGCGAAAGTAGCGCGGGTTCGGCACGAAGACGAGCGAGGCCCCGTGATTCCACTCCCTGAGGAGATACGGGCCGCTGGAGAGCGGACGTTCGTTGAACGCCGCTACGTTCAGATTCGGCAGCGCCGCAAGTAGGTGCGCGGGAAGCGGCGGATATCCGGCTCCTCCCATCGCGAGTATGCCCAAAACGGCAACGTCGGGCCGCTTGAGCCGAATCAGCAGCGTATGCGGATCGGGTGCGCTCGCCGATGCGATCGAGTCCCAGCCGTAACGCGTCTTGACGTTGTTTTGGGGATTTTCGACGGCGCGATAGGTGAAAAGCCAGTCGTTCGCCGTCAGCGGCGCGCCGTCGGCCCAAACCACGCCGCGGCGTAAATGCACGACGATACGCCTGCCGTCGGCGCTGATGCCGCCGTTGGTAATCGAGGGAACTTCCGTCGCCAAGTCTGGAACGTAATTTCCGCGAGGATCGTAACGCAGGACGAACGAGAAGAGCAGTCCGGCAATCGCATCGGTTGCGGCGGTATGCGCGAACATGAGGTTCAGGTTATCGGGTTCTTCATCTTCGCCGAGGCGCACAACGCCGGCAACCGTCCAGGCGTTGCGTTCCGCGTACGAGCCGCGCGTTTGCGGATGCCCGCATGCCGAGCTTAGCGCTATTATTGCAAGTGCGGCAACGACATGCCGCGCGCCGATCACGTCCGCGCTGCCGGGCCCAGCGGCGACGCCTTTGCGATTCGCGGCGCGATCGCAGCGTAGAAGCTCTCGCCTCCATATCGAATGAGGTCGTCGCACGGCAGGCCCGTCACCTCACGCGCATGTGCGATTTCGGCGGCCGCCTCGTCGTCGGTTAATCCGCGCGTGTTGAGAGCGACGCCAACGACCGGCGCCGGCTTGATCGTCGCGAGCAAATCCTCATGGAGTGCGATGGCCCGCGAGTAGCCCAGCGTCGGCGTGGCATAGGTCTCGATCTGAGGCCGCCGCGGATCGAAGACCAGAACGAGCGCATCGGGCGCGCAGCCCGTCATCAGCGCGAGCGTCACGGCGGCATAAGCCGGATGATTGATCGCGCCCTGACCCTCGACCACGATGAAATCGGCCCCTTCGTGCGCGGCGTAGAGCACGAGCTGCTCGCAAGCTCCGGCGGCAAAGTCCGAGATCACGCGGTCTACGCAGATCCCCCAACCGGCGATCAGCACGCCCGTCTGTCCGGTTGGGACGAAACGCGTCCGTTTGCCCGAAGCGTTCGCCGCGCGAACGATTTCAAGCGAAACAGTCATCTTTCCAACCGCGCAGTCGTTGCCGATCGTCAGCACGATCGGGGCTGCGACACCGTAAACATCTCCGGAGAACAGCGGGACCTCGGGCGGCTCGCGAACGTCCCAGATTCGCGTTCCCGCCGCTCGGGCAGCGACTCGGAACTCGCGGTCCTCGTCGAGCAACTCGTGCAATCCGCTAACGATTTCCAAGCGAGCATCGATCGCTTCGCGCACCGCGGCGCGCCATTGCGTCGGAAGACCGCCGCCTTTGGGCGCCGTGCCGATCAACAGCGCGGTCGGCGAAAACTTCAATGCTTCGGCAAGACTCGCGACGATCGGGGCGTCGCACTCGAGATAGGGAAGAATGTCGCGCACCCGTCGGCCTGCGCTTGCGGGATCGATTACCGCCGCGATCTCGTCGCCGGCATACCGAATCACGCCGTGCGCCGTTTTCGCATCGGTCGCAAAACGGTCGAGGGCGAGAATCGCGTAACGACGGCTCACGCAAGCGCTCTCTCGCGAACGCCGAGCCCTGGTGCGTCCGGCAGCACGAGCTTGCCGCGGTCGTACGTGAGTCCCTCGAACGGATCGCTCGCCGTGAGCAGCGGGCCGTCGAGGTCGGCCCAATCGACGAGCGGCGAAAGATGTGCCGCCGCGGTCGCCGCGATCGCGCTCTCGATCATGCACCCGAGCATCACCCGCAATCCCATCGCGCGCGCGGTGTGAATCATCGCCAGCGCACCACGGATGCCGCCGGTCTTGGCGAGTTTGACGTTGACGCCGTCGATGCAGCCCGCAAGGCGCGGGAGATCGCTCGCAACCAGCGCGTCTTCATCGGCGACGATCGGTATCGCGACTCGCTCGCGGATCGCTCGCAACTGCTCGGGATGTCCCGCGGGTATCGGCTGCTCGCAGAACTCGATCTCGTACCGTTCGAGATTGCGAAGCATCCAAACGGCGCCGTCGACGTCCCAGGCCTCGTTCGCGTCGATGCGGATCGTTCCGCGGTACCGCGCACGAATCTCGGCGATCGTTTCGATCTGCTCCGCCGGCGTGCCGACGCCGAGTTTTACCTTCAGAATCGGGTGATCGCCGGCTTCCGTCAGTTTTTGCAGCGTCGTCGTTGGGTCGGCGATGCCGATCGTAAACGAGGTCGTCGGCGTTGCGGCCGGATCGAGGCCGAGCATTGCGTAGAGCGGTATCCCGAGCCCCTTGCCGATGAGGTCGTGCAATGCCAAATCGAAGCCGGCGCGCGCA